>JBAUTA010000135.1:0-2655 GCA_049581985.1 Kovacikia sp. | reverse complement strand
GTTTCAGCCCTTTCAAAGGTTCAGGAGTCTCCACATTTTTGCTCTGAATCAGAACCCCAAAGTTTCCGAGTCCCATGCTGGGGTCAATCAGTTGATGGAGGGCATCTCGACGACGGAGACTATCAAGAATTTCTAGGGGAGCGGTTGCGTTGGACTGGGAGATCGCAGCCAGTCGATCGCCCAAGCCCAAGGCCATTAGAAACATACCTTGCCTGGTAAAGCCGAGCGATTGCAGCCCACAGCGTTCCCCCTGCCGCTCTAACGCAGTGAAATTGACATGGGTAGTAATATCCTGCTGTCCAACGTGGATGTAGGGGTCACTGTGGCGGGCATGACGGTAGTAGCATTGTAGGGTTCCCTGAGTCCGAACCGGGTTGTAATAACGATCGCTGGAATAGCCATAGTCAATCGTTAGAACATAGCCCTGTTGCAGTTTGTCTGCTACGGTGTTAATCCAGTCGAGGGCTGCGAGGTTAACTTCGGTTCGGTAGCGATCGGGATAAACCCCCGCCGCCAGCAGGTTAATTCCAAGCTGAGCAAAGTATTCCTCCAACTGTGGAGTAGATAGCTCACCCACCGCTTCGCCAAATTGATAATTTCCTTCGCTATCCAGCGATGAGGTGACATAAATTTCTTTTAGCTGTCCTGCGTCAACCATCACCTGATGGACAGGTAAGGCATCGACCAGTTCATTGGAAAAAAAGCACCCCTCGATCGAGGTCGCTGGAATTTCCGCAAAACTGCACCAGCGGAGGCGATCGCCCATTTCTGCCGATAGCGCCCTTAAGGAATGCTTTTGCTCCACGATCAGTGCCGCTGCCCGTTCAATGATGATGTATTGCAGAGAGTGGAAAAACTCAGTATAGGTTTGCCGCAGGTAGCGCAATAGGTCCATAGCCAGGAGTCCCTGACCTGCCCCCATTTCGACCAGGGTAAACCGGTCAGAACGCCCCATGATCTCCCACATTTGGACAAATTGTTCAGCCAACAATTCTCCAAAGTCTGCACCCAGATGGGGAGAGGTAAAAAAATCACCTTGCGTTCCAATTTTTGCTGCATTGATGGCATAGTACCCCTGACGCGGATGGTACAGTGCCAGATCCATATAGGTAGCGAAGGTAATTTGTTGCTGAAAGCTCTCGGCGATCTGTCGGGCGATCAGATTACCGAGAGCTACGTTTTGATTGCTTTCATCCATCTGTCTTGAGCTTATTCAGTTGTTTCAACGCCGCCCTCTGAAGATCGGACAATTGTCACCCTGAAAATAGTTAGAAAATTCTTATGAACCCTGGTTTTAACACAAACAGTTGATTCTCATCTGGTAGAATCACTTCTTCCAGGAAGTTACTCAACCTGGGTGGCATATTCACCCTTACCGACATCAAACGTAATCGCAAACTCAGACTGAGGTTGAGTTTCTCTTAAAACCTTTAGATAAGCCTCCGCCTCATTGCGACGGCGGAAGCGTGTGACGGTAAATTGGCTCAGATTTGGCAATAGTCTGTGAATCACCCAGGGATTAAGTTGCTGTTGGTACGTCATGGTTCTATTCTCTTTGGCTAATGGTTTTTTCCAGGCAACGGGTCATAAAACAACCAGATTCAGTTCGTTAATTTCTTGAAAACGCTGTATCTAGGCATCCCCTGTTTGCGTACCTACTATAGATAGCGGTTTACAGTTTAAACTGCAAATCTTTTTACAAAACGAGATGTTCTCTAAAGAAAAACTGAAAACCCAATAAAAAAGCCCAGCTCACGCCAGGCTAATCACTACTCTCTCAAAATGTTTAGAAATTCTTTAAGAAGCCTCTCTCATCCGCGATCGATGTCAGGGAATAGGAGTAAAAGCTCCGGTTAATTCTCTACAAATCGCCACCGCGGGCAGCCAGTAGAAAAATCACAACGGGACCAGCGATCATAATTGCTGCGACCATCGTAAGCTGAACGATCGCTTCCCAATTAATGCCGCCAAATACATTTAAGAAATCATTGATAAAATCCATTGCCCCTCCGACATCCCAAATAATGCTGCACTAAACGTGTAACAAGTGCTTATTCTATCGGCATCTGGGGGCACTTTTAAGAAAGTTAACAAAAGTATATACTTTCGTTATTTCTTTCCGGTCGATTGTTCAATCAGCCTGACAAAAGCCCATAGGCTTTGTGCGTAGGTTTCTCCTGCCCTACTCATGACATCGTCGTGATCTGCTCCTTCGACTTTCAGAAACCGTTTCGGTTGCTTTGCCCGCTGAAAAAGTTCCTCTCCCTGTCGAAATGGAATGGTTTGATCATTCGAGCCATGGATTACCAGGACGGGGCACTGGACTGCTTGAATTTTTTGAATGTTAGCAAACTTATCAAACGGGTAGAGGGAAAACCGGGTAATAACCCGGAATGCACTTGTGAACGTGCTTTGCAGGATTAATCCAGCAACGGGCTGGCGGCTTGCCAAATCCACACTGGGACCACCTCCCACCGATTGTCCGAATACAACAATGCGATCCGGTGCCACCCTCAATTGGGTAGTTAGATAGTGATAGGCTGCATCAATATCCCGGTAGGAATTTTGCTCTGAAGGTTTGCCCTGACTCGTGCCATACCCCTGGTAGTCGTAGGCAAAAATTGAAAACCCGATCGTCCGTAACTGCTCCAGAAT
>JBAUTA010000134.1:0-1841 GCA_049581985.1 Kovacikia sp. | reverse complement strand
ACCCAGCGGTATATTCGGTATTGCCCCGCGCCAGATCACTCCATACGACCACCATCGCAATGCAACGCGCCAACCCAATTAAAATTAGCCCCACTAGATAGTCTGGGTAGTTTCTCAGGAAGGTAATTGTCAGCAGAAACATGAGAATCGGCCCGATTACCCAATTGAGCAGGAGCGACACCCCCAGGATCTTGCCGTTCCGAAAAACATCGCCTAACTCCTCGTAGCGCACCTTTGCTAGAGGTGGATACATCATCAGAATTAAGCCGATCGCAATTGGAATATTCGTTGTCCCTACCTGGAACTGATTGATGAAGGCATCAAAAGTCGGCACAAAGTAGCCGATCGCAATCCCAAGCGCCATTGCCAGAAAAATCCACAGGGTCAGAAACCGATCGAGAAAGGAAAGCCGTTTAACGGCGGTTGTGGTTACCATGTCACATTCAATAAAGAGAGAACGAAATAGATCCAGTTAGCTTTAAGAAAGGGTCAAGAAATCAGGGATCCAGGGCCATGCTGAGCCGAACGCAGGGCAGCGAAAACTCTCCAGATTGGGGATGAATCGGGATGCTTCACAGGGCTGGCGCTTTGCTCAGCATGATCGGATCAATTGTTTTTTGGAATTCTCTCAGCGATTTAGAAAACGGCTTGCTTACGGAGTAACTCCCCGATCGTTAGATTGGGCTGCGGTACGCCCTTAAACACTGTGCCAACTTTGCCTCGTTGGAAATGAACATAGGAAAGGTGGTATCCCTCCTCTGGTAAGGGAATGTAGCCAACAGACGCAACGAGCCGTTTAGCATTTTGCAGATAGTATTCAACAAATGCACGAACGTGCAGTTTTTGGGCTGACTGAAAGTTGATATAGATGAATAGAGGACGGGCGAACGGTTGATACTGGGCTTTTTCCACTGCTTCCCGAGAGGGCGAAACCGCACCCTTTCCAGCATCAACCGCCAGCGCTTTTAAGCGAGACTGGTTGGCTTCATAGTAAGCAAAGCCAAAATAGCCCAAGGCGTTTGGATCTTGACTGACCCCCTGCACCAAAACATTGTCATCCTCACTGCCCGTGTAGTCCGCCCGACTTCGATCGACTTGACCCAGGGTGACTTCAGTAAAGTAGTCAAACGTACCAGAGTCCTTACCAGGACCAAAGAGCTTTAGCGGTCTGCTTGGATAAGTAGGGCGAACCTGCCGCCAGTTGGTAATTTTGCCCTGGGCAGCAGGCTCCCAAATCCTCTTGAGTTCTTCAAGGGTGATATCTTTTGCCCAATCGTTTTGAGGATTAACCGCAATTGTCAGGGCATCAAAGGCAATGGGCAGTTCAATGTAAGCGACACTTGCTTTCTTGCACGCTTCCATCTCCTGCGAGGAGATAGGGCGGGAAGCATTGCTGATGTCAGTCTGGCCAGCGCAAAACTTCTCAAAGCCACCGGTTGTCCCTGAGATGCCAACTTGAACTTGAATCCCATTTTTATTTTTTTGATCATAGGCTTTGGCGATCGCGTCTGTAATGGGAAACACCGTACTGGAGCCATCAATTCGAATTGTTTCATTTGAGGCCAGGACAGGTTTAACCCCTACTGGAGATGTTCCTGTTGACTGGTCTGAAGGACTTATCTGGGTTTTTTCCACACACGCAGACAGCCCTATAATTGCTGATACTAAAGGGATTATCAGGATTTTAGACTTAATCTGAACAGTAGAAATCATAGATTGTTGACCCCACTGCTTGAATCGGGGAACAGTCTAATTATTTCAAATAAAATTGATTTGTCAATCTATTTCAAATGAAATTGATTTGTCAATCAACGCCTAAAGCCAACGATCGCGCTAAAAGG
>JBAUTA010000133.1:0-1973 GCA_049581985.1 Kovacikia sp. | reverse complement strand
GTCAACAGTTTTGACCTGCGGTAATCCTATCTACGAGGCAATTTTTAACCAGAATTGGGTCAGCCACCTATTAACCCAGCAGGGCAGGCTAGAGAGGGCATGACGGGAAAATAGGAGGGTGGGAAGTGCTGTTTCCTCAGTACTCAACACTCAACATCGCTTTCAGCCTCAGCCAGCGCAGCCAGCGGAACCAAACCTTAGCAGGCTGTTCAAAGTAGGTAAAAATATCGCCAAATCCCTGGCTTGCCTTGCGATGGTGCAACCAGTGTCGCTCTGGCGTGGTGATAAAAAGAAGCTGGCACAGAATATTGACGATCGCAGGCGTTTGCCATCCGAGCACAGTGGTATGTCTCCACCACACGTGAAACTGACCAAACAGCAGTCCGGCAAGCACTCCAATCGGGGAAATTGACCACAGCGGCACTGAGACTAGCAGATAAGGCAACGCCCCCAAAATTCCATCTAAAAGCACCCGCAAGTCGGGAGTCAAAATTGCATAATGACGGAAATTCTTCTTAGAAGAATGATGGGTTCTGAGATGAAGATTACCAAATACGTGTTCAGGAACGTGATAGCAAAAAGTCGAAAGAAAGTCACCGATCACTAATAGAAGCCAGGCAACTGCGATCGCCTCAAACATTGATTATCCTCAAGTGAAGTAAAGGGAATAACAGGTTGTAGCAGCCTACCAATAGTGATCCCATCAGGATTGTGAAAGGACTTTCCCTGATGGAAAAGTCCTTTCACAATTCCTCTGTTCAGCAATGATCCAGGACTGCAATCAACCAAAACTTTTACCGAAAAATTGCTTAACAGGAAGTCTATCGGTTAATCGGTCAAAATACAACAATTTCCGATTGATAAACCGTAGATTAACTCCTCTTAACTTGTTCTTGAAGTAATCCCGATTTAAACAGCCCTATGCAGATCAATTTGCAGTTTAATGACGGGGTTGCAGGGGTGGGAAGCCCCCTACGACCCAAGAATTGCCAGGTTAACAGCTGCCGTAACCTGAGAAAATACTGAGTTTTCGCTGAGAGTTTTGGAGGAATAAATTCAGGGGATTTCAGGCTTTGCTTCAGACAGACTTCAGGGCTATCTGAGATGCTTCTGTATAGTGAATCGGCAATCTGTCAATCATGAATTGATAGATCATACCAATTTAAATCGCGAACAGAGCGGATGGGGAACGGGGTGCAGGGGTTCCACCTCTGGCTGGGGGCTCCACCCCCACACCTTCATCTGCAACCTTCATCTTTAAATTGGTATGAGGGACGATTTTTTTAGATTCATCACTTCCCAATATTTAGTCAGGAGCCTCACAATGAAACTCGCCTCTGTACTCGCTGGTATTGCCTTAGCAGGTTTGGTTACGGTTTGGGATGCTCCACTTAAGAGTGTTAATTCTTCGCTGATTCAAGCAAATGCCGCCGAAACAAAGGAGACAGGCCCAACTGCCCAACAGAAAATCGACATGATTATCAAAAACAAAGGTCAAATTGGCAGCGGAGATCAACTCCGTCGGTTCTTTTATGGGGATTTGGAACCGATCGCTGTTCAGCCTGGCGGGGCTGGAATGGTGGTAAATCTGTACAACAAAGCTAATAATGTCACCTTCGCCTACTGTGCTACTTACGATGTCGTCGTCGCTGTCAAACAAGGCAAAGTAACCGCGTTCCTGGCAAGCGAAGTGAAGTAATCCCAATTTCGCACCTCAACCCAACCGACAACCGAGAACCTACACAGGTCTGATGTTTCATTAGCCCCACCTACTTATTGCCCTGGCAATGTTTGATCTTGCATCCCGAACTGCCCTCATCCCCCAACCCCTTCTCCCATAAAAGGAGCAGGGGAGCCGGATTGGAAGACCCTCGCCCAAAATGGGCGAGGGATTTAGGGTGAGGGCAAATGTAGTCACAACAGTTGCCGGGTTAATATTTGGATTGTGAGCAAGGATTTCAGTGAAATCCTTG
>JBAUTA010000132.1:0-9779 GCA_049581985.1 Kovacikia sp. | reverse complement strand
GCTGAATACACCACAGGGGTTTAAAGCATGACACTGCTATGCTTTAAACCCTGGCTTTTTCGGTTTCCTCTAATTTGCTCAGAATCACAGCGGCTCCTTTCCAAACATTCTCTTTGAGAGATTGTTTGGAAAGGAGCCTAGCAGGTGGCAGATTGGCCCTGAAACTGAACTCAAGGCTTTGCCAAAATGCCACGCCATTAAAGATTTACTAGGGTCAGCAGGCACTTGAAAGCGCTCGCTTCAGCAATTTCCTATTGTTTCAGAATCTATCGGCCAGATCAAATTCTGGAGACAGCATTTAGGGACATAACTATAGGTCTTTTGTCCCTACAAAATTCGGTTTTGGATGAAGTTATAGCCCTTTTCAAGGGTGTGAGGTACGGTGAGGGTGCTTCGCGCCCCACTGCACCTCCCATTTCTGTCCTTCACTCAGGTGCAAACCGCTATAAGAGTTTGACAACAACCGATCGGGTATTTTCGGGTGAGTTTTGACTCCGCTCAACCCCCGTTCGACTCCGCTTAACCCACGACTGAGGTAAGGGGTGCATTCCAATTTGCAGATGTCATTCTGAACGCTGCAATCGCGGAGTGAAGCATCTCGATTTATTGGATGAGATGGAGATCCTTCATGACATTCCGTTTCATTCAGGATGACAAAACTGGGATGCACTCGAGGTAGGCGTTGCTGAATCCTGGGATGAATGGCAGCATCCGCCCTCCCCCTAGCCCTCTCCCAAAGGGCGAGGGAACATAACTTTCGGCTCCCTTCTCCCTGGGGAGAAGGGTCGGGGATGAGGGCAAATCATCCCGTCAATCAGCAACGCCCTCGAGGTGAGTGGGATGCTTGACTGATGACCAATCGTTAGCATCATTGCTCAAGCCATTCTCACCCTAATCTTTCCCAACTTAGAAGAGAGATCTGGCTCGAGGTCGCCCCTTTCTTGCTCTGGGCTACCGTGTATACCTAAGTCTGGGTTAGGTTCTTTATAATTAGCTTTTATCTGTAGAGAAAAAGTATGAGAACTGCACAAGATCCGTCGTACATTCTGGAAGTAGGGGCTGGTTATTGGAAGTCCAAGGTACTTCTCACAGCCGTTGGTTTCGGAGTTTTTACATTACTTGGTACTCGGGAGATGACTGGAGAGGAACTCGGAAGAGAGCTTGGTCTGCATCATCGAGGTATCTGGGATTTCTTGGATGCGCTGGTTGCGCTTGGCTTCTTAGACAGAAAAGGTAATGGTTCAGATGGGCACTACCGCAATACGCCATCCAGTGCACAGTTCCTTGATAAAAGTAGTCCTGCCTACATCGGCGGCATCCTTGAGATGTGGGAAGACCGCTCGTACCAATTCTGGGGTGATTTAGGGGAAGCGCTCAAAACAGGCAAGGCTCAGAATGAGATTAAGCACAACCAAAGACCGATCTTTGAAGTGCTGTATGAGGATCAGGCAAAGCTCGAACAGTTTGTGGGTGCAATGGCTGGGATTTCTTATGGCAATTTTCAAGCGTTTGCGGAGAAGTTTGACTTTTCCAAGTACAAGACGCTTTGTGATGTGGGTGGTGCTTCGGGACAACTTTCCGTCCTAGTAGCCAGACAGCACCCACATATCAACTGCATCTCTTTCGATCTGCCTCAGCTAGAGCCAATTGCCAGCAAGACAATCGCAAAAGAGGGCCTGACTGACCGAATTCAAGTTGTATCAGGCAATTTTTTCGAGGATTCTTTACCTCAGGCAGACGTGATCACGATGGGCATGATCTTGCACGACTGGAATTTGGAGAAGAAAAAGCATCTGATTCGTCTTGCCTATGATGCACTACCAGAGAGTGGTGCCCTCGTTGCGATCGAGAACCTGATTGATGATTCCCGGCGAGAAAATGTATTCGGTTTGTTAATGTCACTCAATATGTTGCTTGAGTTCGGTGACGCCTTCGATTTTACAGGAGCAGATTTTTGGAGTTGGTGCCAGGAAGCTGGTTTCAGAAGCTATGAAGTGCTTCATCTAGCAGGACCTTGTAGTGCGGCGATCTCGTACAAGTGATTGATCGCATAGTTAGTACGAAAACCTACAGCGGTTGCTGATTGGATAAGCCACACGATGTGGCAGCTTGAGAAGCTACTGTTTAGTCTTTCCCTGTGGCTTACTGACCTGAAAATCGCTGTAATTAGAGCTGACCTACCTATTCAATAGTCCTAGCCAGATCGATATACCTTAGAACAGATCTAAATGCTTATTGACGAATCTTCAAACGTCTAAACAAAAGAGTGGGGGGGCTACCCCCATACCCCCTCCACTCTCCACCCTTCCCCCTTGATCCTGCTTCCTTGTGGCAGAATGAACTGGATACATTTCCAGGCGTTTCTGCTCCTCGACCTATGACTAAATTCGTCTTTGTAACGGGCGGTGTGGTTTCCAGTATTGGCAAGGGAATTGTGGCAGCCAGTCTGGGACGATTACTCAAATCCCGCAATTACTCTGTCTCTATTCTGAAGCTGGATCCCTACATCAACGTTGATCCAGGAACCATGAGTCCCTTTCAGCATGGGGAGGTCTTTGTCACAGAAGACGGAGCAGAAACAGACCTGGATCTGGGACATTACGAGCGGTTTACAGACACCTCCATGTCCCGGCTTAACAGTGTGACCACAGGCTCTATTTATCAGGCAGTCTTAAATAAGGAACGGCGGGGAGATTACGAAGGCGGTACGGTTCAGGTTATCCCCCATATTACGAATGAGATTAAGGAGCGGATCCTGCGCGTTTCCAGGAATACGAATCCAGATGTGGTGATCACGGAAATTGGCGGGACGGTGGGGGATATCGAGTCACTTCCGTTTTTGGAGGCAATTCGCCAGTTTCGTAAGGATGTGGGACGCCGGAATGTTCTCTACATGCATGTGACCCTGCTACCCTGGATTCCCTCGGCGGGAGAAATGAAGACGAAGCCAACCCAGCATTCGGTCAAGGAGTTGAGGTCGATCGGGATTCAGCCAGATATTCTAGTCTGCCGCAGCGATCGCCCACTCCCTGTCGGACTGAAGGAAAAAATTTCGGGATTCTGCGATGTTCCGCCCGAATGTGTGATCACCTCTCAGGATGCCCGCAGTATCTATGAAGTGCCGCTAATTCTGGAGCGGGAAGGGTTGGCAAATCAGGCGATCGAACTGCTGCAACTGGAACAACGGAAGCCTGATTTAACTCAATGGGTGACCCTGGTTGAACGCCTCTATCGCCCTACTAAGCGGGTGGAAATTGCGCTGGTGGGCAAATATGTCCGTCTCAGCGACGCCTACCTATCGGTCATCGAAGCGCTGCGTCATGCCGCGATCTCCCTGGACAGTGAACTCAATGTCCGGTGGATTAACTCAGAAGACATTCAGGAAAATGGCGCGGAGCGCTACCTGTCGGACGTACATGGTATTGTGGTTCCCGGTGGGTTTGGCATTCGGGGCGTAGACGGAAAAATTGCTGCCATCAACTACGCCCGCACCCATCAAATCCCGTTCCTGGGGCTGTGCCTGGGCATGCAATGTTCGGTGATTGAGTGGGCGCGTCATGTTGCTAATTTAGAAAGCGCCAACAGTGCTGAATTTGACACTGACTCCTGCAATCCCGTGATTAACCTGCTACCCGAACAACAGGACGTTGTAGACCTGGGCGGCACGATGCGCTTAGGGTTATATCCCTGCCGCCTGGCTGCTGATACGCTGGCGTTTAATCTTTATCAGAAAGAGGTGATCTACGAACGCCATCGCCATCGCTATGAGTTCAACAATGCCTATCGCAGTTTGTTTATTGAAACGGGCTTTGTGATTAGTGGCACTTCCCCGGATGGGCGGTTGGTGGAGATTATTGAACTGCCAGGCCATCCATTCTTTATTGCAACCCAGTTCCATCCAGAGTTCCAATCCCGCCCCAGTCGCCCCCATCCCTTATTTAGAGGGTTTGTCCGGGCGGTGTTAGGGCTATCTCAAGAAACGCCTGTCGCAGCTACGGACTTTGAGATCAGCGATCGCAAGCCTGCTGACAGAGGCTCTGGAGTAGGGTCTGGTCCAGAACGGGCGACTGCGTCAGACTCCTATGCCCTTGATGCCCCCCCGGTGGAGGTGTCTTGAACAAAGGATTAGGATTGTGCTACCAGGGTTCTATCTCTCCCCCCCTCTAACTCCTCTCCGTACTGCTATTCCCCTGGGAAGCATCAAGATAGGGGGTGTCCTCAATGAACCTATCTTAAAGATTTCATAGGGGTGGGAACAGACGTCATGGTTTGAATTGCGATCGGCGTAAGTCGAAATAGGGGGCAGCCGCGCCCTCTATTTATTCGCAGGAGAACCATGGAGCATCTGGCTATCCAGTTAATCGTCGCCATTATTGCTGCTAGCATTGCCAACATTTTGATTCCACGCCGCATTCCTGGTCGTTTTTTAGGATTAATCCTGACCGGATTGGTGGGCGTTTGGACAGGAGAAATCCTGTTCAAAATCCTTAAGGATTATGGGATTAACAATGTCATCTTTCACTGGGGCATTTTGGGAGTCCCGTTGATTCCATCAATTGTTGGTTCGGTTCTTGTTCTCTTTGTCGTGACCCTCATTTTCCGGCAGGGACGCTACATCTAAATATAGCCGTAGCCCTATGGGTCAGGAGGGGGTGCAGGGGTGGAATCCCTGGCTGGGGGCAATGCCCCCCCTCCCTCGAATCCTCTGTCCTGATCAATCTGGCGATAGCTATATCTAAAGCCGTGTGGGTATGCTTGACAAAGGGACTGCCCAACTCCATTTACAAGCTTACAAGCCCTCATCCTCCATGTGCGGAACTGAGCAGAAGACTGTTCTCACCCAACCCTTCCTGGAATTGAATAACCAGGGGTATTCTATCCAGCTATTCCTGACTCAAGATCAACACTTCCTGGGACGCGATCCGCAGCGGGCAGACCTGCTGATTCCAACGGACTGGCAGGTTATTTCTGGCTGCCATGCAGTCGTACGCCGGATGGGAGAAGATTACATCATTTACGATGGCGATGGTCAAAAACCCAGCACCAACGGCCTATTTCTGAACCGGACGCGGATTACACCAGCTAAGGGCTACCTTTTGAAGGACGGAGCCGAACTCCGGATCGGGCAAAATCCTCGGAGCCAGATTGCGCTGACCTATCGGAATCCGCTTGGTGTGGAAACTGCCGAGATGCCGGAGAACCGATCGATCTCTCTCAAAAACCGCTCCGTATTATTAGGTCGGGAGTCCCAAGCCTCTTTGCAACTGGATGCTCCCATTGTCTCCCGGCACCACGCCACGATCGAACCGGACGCAACCGGTCCCTACATTTTGCGCGATCACAGTGCCAATGGTGTCTTTGTCAACGGAGCACGCGTCAACAACAGCGTGCTGTTACCGGAGGGAGCCACGATTCAGATTGGCCCCTTTACCCTGGTGCTGCGGGCAGACACGCTGGAGGTGGTGGATCGGGGCAATCAGATTCGCCTGGACGCCTGGGAACTGATGCGAGAAGTAAAAGACAAGCAGCGCCAGCCTCGTCGTCTGCTAGATGACATTTCGCTGGCGATCGAACCAGGGCAATTTGTGGCTCTAGTGGGTGGCAGCGGTGCGGGCAAATCTACCCTGATGCGGACCTTACTGGGAATTGACCCAACGGATAAGGGAACGGTTTACCTGAATGGCACTGCCCTGCGGAGCAACTTTGGCATGTATCGCTCCCAGATTGGCTATGTGCCTCAGGATGACATTGTGCATCGGGAACTGACTGTTGCAGAGGTGCTAACCTACGCGGCAAAACTGCGCCTGCCCTCTGATACTGATGTGGAGGAGGTCGTCAGTCAGACCCTGAACGAAATTGAAATGGGCGATCGCCGCGATGTCCTTGTCCGCGACCTCAGTGGTGGCCAGCGTAAACGGGTTAGCATCGGCGTAGAACTCCTTGCCGATCCCAAGCTTTTCTTTCTGGATGAACCCACCTCTGGACTTGATCCGGGGCTGGACAAAAAGATGATGCAACTGTTGCGGAAATTGGCAAACCAGGGACGCACAGTCATTCTGGTGACCCACGCAACGGCGAATATTACCCTGTGCGATCGCATTGTTTTTGTGGGAAGGGGGGGACGCCTCTGCTATTTTGGTCCGCCCCAAAAAGCATTGGAGTTTTTTGAGGTCACTTCCGGCGATTTTGCCGACATCTATAACGAACTGGAACGGGGGGAAACCATTGTTCGTCAGTGGGCAGAAAGGTTTCGCCAATCCGATGACTATTGGCGCTACGTCACCGGACACCTCAGTCCTGGAAATGGAACCCGGCCGCGATCGCTCCTCTCCCCAGCGAAGGGCACCTCGTTTCTTGACCAGCTTACCCTGCTGACCCATCGCCAATACCAGCTTTTCTGGCGCGATCCAATTAATCTCTCTCTGTCGCTGTTAACCGCCCCCATTGGCATCAGTCTGATTACGCTGGCAGTGCGCAACAAAGCACCCCTGATCCTGGCAGATAAAGCCGACCCGACCCTCGCACCTCTGGCCTTGCGTGTTCTATTTGTCTTTACCTGTGCCGCTCTCTGGGTTGGGCTCTCCAGCTCCCTGCAAGAAATTGTGAAAGAATCCGCCATCTACATGCGGGAGCGGTTGATTAACTTGGGGCTGTCCGCCTATTTGGGTTCAAAGGTGATTGTGCTATCAACCCTGGCCCTGCTACAAACGGTTTCAATGGTGGCGGCGATTTTGTTTGGCTTTGCCGACCCCAGACCCGATTTGTTGCCCTGGACCTGGGGGGTGGGGATCACGACGGTCCTAACCCTGATTGCCTGTATGAGTATGGGCCTGATGATTTCAGCGATCGTCCGCAATAGCAGTCAGGCAAACAGCGCCCTACCCCTGCTGCTGCTGCCCCAAATCATCTTCTCTGGGGTGCTGTTTAAGATGGAGGGTTTGACCAACAAGATTTCCTGGCTGATGTTAAGCCGCTGGTCTGTTGGTGCCTACGGGAGCCTGGTGAATGTCAACGCAATGGTGCCAGAGCCAACCAAACTACCCGATGGCAGCACTATTCCACTTCCGTTTGAGCCATCTGCCGTTTATGATCCCACCTGGAGCAACCTGACGCTGAACTGGAAAATACTCTGTCTCCATGCCTTCATTTATTTAACGGTGGCCTTCTGGGTGCAGAAAAAGAAGGACATTTTTTAAAGCCCCAATCAATCTCTCGCAGGCTGCAAATCAAAGGAGTCCAGGGTGGGCAGGGGGCAGTGCCACCCTCCCTGACCCTGGTGAGGGCTACGGATCAGGCGATCGCAAATGCCATTCCGTTGCCTGCTCGTAGGCATAGGCAACCTGGAATAGGGCATCTTCCCGCAGCACATTTCCAATGATTTGAAGGCCGATCGGCAACCCCTGATTGTCAAATCCACAGGGAACGCTCATCCCAGGAAGCCCCGCCAGATTGACTGGAATCGTCATCAGGTCTACCAGATACATGCTGAGCGGATCGGTGGTTTTGTCGCCTGCTTTGAAGGCGGTAGTCGGTGCGGTCGGGCTGACCAGTACATCTACCTGCTCAAACGCTTGTTCAAAATCCTGCTTAATCAGCGTTCTCACCTTCTGTGCCTTCAGGTAGTAAGCATCGTAATAACCTGCCGACAGGGCGTAGGTGCCAATCATGATCCGGCGTTTGACCTCTGGGCCAAAACCAGCGGCACGGGTACGGGTATACATTTCCATCAGATTATCGGCATCGGGAACACGGGCACCATACTTAACGCCATCGTAACGGGCAAGGTTTGCCGAGGCTTCCGAGGGGGCAATGATGTAGTAGGCAGCAATTCCATAGCGAAAACGGGGACAGGAAATTTCGATGATTTCGGCTCCCAGCGCTTCGAGCTGGGCGATCGCAACCCTTACCGCCTTTTCCACCGCCGGATCTAACCCTTCTCCAAAGGTTTCCTGAATTACACCGACCTTCTTACCCTTCAAGTCAGGAATCAGAAACTTCGTATAATCAGGAATTTCGACTTTGAGGCTGGTGGCATCCTTGGGGTCGTATCCTGCGATCGCCTCCAACAAAATTGCCGCATCTTCCACGGAATGAGCAAAAGGACCAATTTGATCCAACGATGAGGCAAAGGCCACCAGTCCATAGCGGGACACCAGCCCATAGGTCGGTTTCAGCCCAACAATGCCACAGAAGGAAGCTGGTTGGCGAATTGAGCCGCCCGTATCGGAACCGAGAGAAACAACACATTCCCCTGCTGCCACCGCAGCGGCTGACCCACCCGACGACCCACCCGGCACCCGCGATAGATCCCAGGGATTTGCCGTCAGTTGGAAAGCAGAGGTCTCAGTCGAGCCGCCCATCGCAAACTCATCCAGGTTGGTTTTCCCCACCATTACGGTTCCAACCTCTGCCAACTTTTGGGTCACCGTGGACTCATAGGGCGGCACGAAGTTATGCAAAATTTTGGAGGCGCAGGTCGTAGGAATCCCCTGGGTACAAAGATTGTCCTTAATTCCGATCGGAATTCCTGCCAATAGCCCAATCTCTTCTCCCGCCGCGATTTTGCTATCTACCTGCTTTGCCTGCTCCAATGCCCGATCGCCCGTTACCTGCAAAAAACTGTGCAGTTTGGGTTCCAGCACCTGAATCTGCTCCAGTGCTGCCTGAGCAATTTCAACCGCAGAGCGTTCTTTGCGGGTGAGTTGTTGGTGCAACTCGCGGATGGATGCCATGCAATAATCCCTTTCTGAATTCAAATCCAAGTCTACAGTATCAGTTTAGTGGGTGCGGGGGATGGGGTGGGGTGGATCGGGTGAATAACCTGATCATTGTTCGACAGCAAGTCGCCCAAGCTAACAGGTCGCTCAAGCTAACAGGTTGCCTAAACAAGCAGATAAAACTACATCCCTGTTTATCTGTCGGCAAATAGGTCTTTCTCAGTTTTGATATCCCCTTGTTTGCATCTCTGCTCTCTTGAAGAAAAGCCTTGTATGTAGGTCATAATGTTGACTGACTGGCGGAGCTGAATCCTGGAATGAAATCAGGGCTGAATGATTCGGACTTTGTCCCAAATCATCACGCTTTTCAGCAACGCCGACTGACTAACCCTGATCTGCCCCAAAATACTCGATTCATGAATCATTCCTCTACTGCCAGGTCGGTTTCCTCTTTGATTACTTTTCTAAGTTTGCTGGCAGTAGGCGCAAATATGCCAGGTGTTAACGCCCAAACTCGGATTTACAGCCCCATCTCTATCGCTCCGGGCAGCACGATTACCGACAAGCTGACCAACAAAGATATTCCTACCGGGCAGGGGGGGTTTGCCAGAGACTACATTTTGGAATTAAGGGAGGGGAGCCAACTGGCGATCGACCTCACCTCAGATAACTTTGACTCCATCGTGACCCTGATCGGCAGCGATGGAGCTACCATCTCTGAAAACGATGATGGCCCCGATGGCAGCACAAACTCCCTCCTGTTTACCCGCATCACTAAATCAGGCACCTACTTTATCCGGGTTCGTGCTTTTGGCGAGGTAGCAGGGGGAAATTTCAGACTGAAGGTGACGCTATTAAAGCCCGTAGCGGGTGAAAAATAAATGCCTGCCCCAAACTTTTGGAGGCGATCAGGTCTTTGGGGGTCAGCAGCTACAAGAACTACGAGATCACATCGGCGGCCCAGCGGCATGGGTCTTGATGGATAACTCTACGCAAGCGTGCTAGGAATTGGAATTAAAGGGGAAGTGGGGGCGAAGCCCCCAGCCAGGGGTTTCACCCCTG
>JBAUTA010000131.1:0-2226 GCA_049581985.1 Kovacikia sp. | reverse complement strand
GCGATCGGCCGACCCCACCGAACTCCCCCCGTACTTCTGAACAATCAGTGCCATCTGCCTTCACCAACCCGATGAGAGAACCTACTTAAATGATGCTGCTGCTTCCAGATCTGATTAAACATCAATGTGAAGCAATTCTTTGCAACTAACTTTGGATAGCAGTCCTAAATCAGTTGGAAATCAGTTGGAAATTAGTTGGGAATCAGTTGGGAACAAGCAGAGTGGTAAAAGTCTTTCCCTGGCGGGAAAGACTTTTACTATCCAAATGGGAACTTAATCCGCTGTCCCTTGCCCTGCCGAAGCCGAACTAGCGGGCTGCTTATGGTTAAAGAATGTATTCAAAACTTCAAGCACCATTGGCCCCGCCAGAGAACCACCATGGCCGCCAGAATTTTCGCCAAACGCGACAACAACAATTTGAGGTTTGTCGGCGGGAGCATAGGCACCAAACCAGGCGTGGTTAGGGCGGTTATTATCCTCAGCAGTCCCACTTTTACCCGCAGCAGCGGGAATTGATGGGACGTTCAATACGGTCCCTGTTCCTTCACTCACAACGCCTCGAAGTCCTTGCCGGAGAACTTGAATCGTTTCCGGTTTGAGATGCAAGGATTGCCGCCAGGACCGGGTGACCTCATTGTCTTCTAACAGGTGGGGGGTGACTGCGTAACCACTGTTCGCAGGAACCGCAAACATAACTGCCAGTTGCAACGGCGTCACCTGGAGATAGCCCTGTCCGATCGACATATTGACCGTGTCTCCCATATACCATCCATCTTTCAAGGTCTGCTGCTTCCAGGTTTCATCGGGTACCAAACCGGAAGATTCCTCAGCGGCTAACTCAATCCCCGTTTTGCGCCCAAATCCATAGCGCTTTGCCATTTGAATCAGGGTGGGTCCCCCCACGCCCATACCAATTTGGTAGAAGAAGGTATCACTACTAACCGTGAGTGCGCCGACAAAACCAAGAGGACCAAAGCCTGCGTGATTCCAGTCGGCAAACTCAATTCCACCGACCGTAATTGACGGATAGGTTCCCAAAACCGTGTCGGGAGAAAATTTACCGGATTCAATTCCTGCGGTGGTGGTGATCACCTTAAACGTACTTGCTGGGGGATAGCCTTGCAGAGCGCGATTAATAAAGGGATGGTCCGCACTTTGGAGATGCTGCCATTGGCTATTGGTAATCCGGGTCGAAAACAGATTCGGGTCAAACGCGGGGTGGCTTACCATCGCCAGAACTGCACCCGTATTTGCATCAAGCGCCACGATCGCCCCCTTGCGATCGCCCAGGGCGATTTCGGCAGCTTTTTGTAATTCCAGATCCAGGGTCAGCTTTATATCTTGCCCCGGATGGGAAGGTTTCTCGCCCAGAATCTTAATCACCTGGCCTGTACCATCTACCTCGACCTGCTGGCCTCCCCACTCGCCCCGCAGCTGTTCCTCAAAAGCCTTTTCTACCCCCATTTGACCAATGACGTCACCTGGACGGTAACCCTTATCCTTGTATTGCTTGAGCTGTTCATCGTTCAATTCTCCGGTGTAGCCCAACACATGCGCGGCCAAATCTCCATTGGGATAATAGCGAACCGCCTCTGACTCAATCTCGACGCCCGTGAGTTCATCGCTGTACTCCTCCAGAGCGGTTACCTGGGCAGGGCTAATGCCGCGGGCAATTCGCAACAGGTAGGGAGAGTTATACCCTGCCCGCTCCAGGCGTTCTTTTAACTCTCTCTCAGGACTATGTAAGATCTGGGCCAGACGCTTGAACATGTGAGATAGATCATTCTTTTTGAGCGCCAGAGGCCATAAATACACGCCATAGGAGAGGCGACTACCAGCCAAAATTTTCCCCTTGCGATCGAAAATAGTTCCCCGAACGGGCTGCTTGGGAATCAAGCGAATCCGGTTATTGTCCGCCAGTTGGCGATTGTGCTCTCCCTCAATTAATTGCAGGTAAATCAGCCGACTTCCCAACCCACCAAAGACTAACAGGGTCACCGTCAGCACCATTATCAGGGATTGAAACCGTTTTCCGACTGTGCGATTGGCAAGAAGTTGACCAAAGGAGGCGGGATTAATCAAAGCCATAATCGGCACATTGCGGTATCTGAATCTGAATAAATAAACACCTGCTTCAGTTGTCGAGGGTTGCCGATGCTGTCAAGGGTTCTCGATACTGACAAGGGCTCTCGACCTGTCAAAGGGCTCTCGACCTGTCAAAGGGTT
>JBAUTA010000130.1:0-1627 GCA_049581985.1 Kovacikia sp. | reverse complement strand
TTATCTGAATCTAGCCAACGCTGGGCTTGATCCTCCCTAACCCTCCTTAAAAAGGAGGGAACCGGATCGGAAGTCCCCCTTTTTAAGGGGGATTAAGGGGGATCTTGCAGAGTTTTAGTATCCGAGTAGAGATGTGTGTACACAGTAGGGGTGGTAGGTAGGGGCTTAGCCTGGGGCAAGTACGCGTTCGGCCATCGCCCTGGCTTTCATCCGCCTGCTAAGCCCTGACGATTGGAGTGGTCGAGGTGCTTTAATTCACAATCCCTAGACACTTGGCTTGGGTTCTGAGTCGTCGAGTTTCACAGGAAATTTGCCTGCCAGGATTTCTTCTTGCCGTTGTTTCACCTTATTTTTGATGGCTGGGAGAACTTTAGTTTCAAACGTGCCCAGGGGGGAGAGGCTACTACCCCCGTATTTCATGTAGCTGTAAATGCCATAGTCCTCCGCTTTGAAAGTACCCTCCTTGACGGCTTTGATGGCGAGATCGATGGTCGGTTCCATCTGCCAGAGGGCACTGGCAACAACGGTATCGGGGTAATTCTTTTGGGTATCGATAACGTTCCCGATCGCCAATATTTTCTTTTCCTTGGCCGCATCGGAAACGCCGAATCGCTCAGCGTACATTACATCTGCGCCCTTAGAAATTTGGGCAAATGCGGCTTCCTTTGCCTTGGGTGGGTCAAACCAACTACCAATGAAAGTTACCAGAAATTTAACATCTGGCTGGGTTTCCTTTGCCCCTGCCATAAAAGCATGCATCAAGCGGTTCACTTCTGGAATCGGATAGCCTCCCACCATACCAATCACCTTGGATTTGGTCATGCCTCCCGCAATCATGCCCGTTAGGTAGGAAGGCTCATGAATGTAGTTATCAAAAACCGAGAAGTTCTGTCCATCAGGCTTACCGCTAGACCCCATCAGAAACGCCACTTTCGGGTAGTTTTTGGCAACATCCCGGCAGGCTTTTTCAACCGCAAATGCCTCACCCACGATTAACTGATTGCCGCCCTCAGCATACTGGCGCATCACCCGCTCATAGTCCGTATTGGTGACATTTTCTGAGTAGACATATTCGATTTCTCCCCGACCTTTTGCCGCCTCCAGCGCTTTGTGAATCCGGCTGACCCACTGCTGCTCGATCGGAACAGTGTAGACACTGGCAACTTTGATTTTGCCAGAAGCTGCAGGCGAACTCTGGGCGGTAGGAGAGCCGCTGGGAGAGGGGGCACAGGCTTTGAGGAGAAAGCTGGTACCAACGGTTGCCGAGCCATAGACAAGGAACTTACGTCGATTAAGGTTTTTTGTCATTCGTGGTTAACAGGGGTCAGGGATGAAACGACTTCTCATACCGATTTAAACCGATTTAAACGGTCATCATTGCCCATCTACCCCACCCCGGTGGTCCCTCCCTGGGAAGGGAAGGTTAGCAGGGGAAGGTTAGCAGGGGTCTGATCTGCCGTGTTCTCCAATTAAATGGGTATCTCAAATGGGTATCCCTCATCGGGATTCGTACTATTACTAAACCAAGCAAGCGGATAGAAATAGTATAGAGAGATACCAGAAACCTGAAAATACTTGTATAGCTATCACCAGATTAATTAGGACAGAGGATTCAAGGGGGAGTGGG
>JBAUTA010000129.1:0-3564 GCA_049581985.1 Kovacikia sp. | reverse complement strand
GCTCAGTCACGAGCCGCATCAACTCACAAGACCATATTAAACCTCAAGTCTTCTTCCCTAGTATTGTGACGCTTAAAGATCCAACTGAGGCTACTTTTCTATACGTCTTCAATAATATTCTTAGAACGCGACACTATGGTGCTCAAACAACCCGTACAGGTCGAGTCAGAAATGAATTGATTGGTGTAGTATTTGCCGATGGGGAAATTGTCAGTAACCTGCGTTGGACTCAGGCAATTTATGACCAGATGAAAAGTGACAATACGCTGAAGTCTCCTGACCCGCTTGATGAGAATAATGTAGTGGCTGCAGCGGAGCATACCATTTTAGAACTACTGACGAAAGAGTTCATTGTTCACACTGACTTCATCGGAACTCAATTTACTCCTTTAGTAACAGAAGTCAAATCTCTAACTAGCAGTGAAGAGGGAATCAAACGAGCTTTGCAAAATGCTGATTTAGAAGCAAAAAACTACTTTGCTAAGTATGTTGAAAAGCCCAAGAAAGCTGCTTCTAAGATGGGGTGATTTGGATGAAAACTATCTATCGCTGCACTTTACAGCTTCACGATAGCCTTTACTATGCGACTCGCGAAATTGGCCGACTCTATGAAACAGAGCCCGTATTGCATAACTATGGGCTTTGCTATGCACTAGGACTAGTGGATAGCGACCGTCATGCTACGCGTGTTTCTGAAGAGCATTCCTATCGTTACTTTTGCCCAGAGCAAATTCCTAAATATGAGGAGCATTTGACACCACTGACCCAGCAGGGCATTTATGTGACTCCTGCACATTCACTGGGTCACTCTACTGTCCTCAACACATGGAAGTATGCCAATAACAACTACCATGTTGAAATCGAAAAAACTCAGAAGAATATTCCTAGCTTTGGTAGAGCAAAAGAAATTGCTCCAGAAAGTGAATTTGAGTTCTTCATCATTTCCGAAAAGACCCTAACTCTTCCAAGGTGGATTCGCCTGGGGAAATGGATGAGTAAAGCAGAAGTTATGGTTAGGGAACTACCTAAAGCTAAACGTTCTGAGGGTGAATTTATCTTCCCTTATTTACTCAACCCCCTAGATGTAATGTTCTCCCACCAGGTTCTTAGCTACGATACGGTGAACATGCCTCCTGTTAGTCTGATTCGCAATGTCACAATTCATGGGCAGTTCTACGAACTTGAAGCTGGTCTCAAACTTCCTGCACAGATGCAGTATCGCTTTAGCAGTTAAGACCGAAAGCTAGCTGGATGACGGAAGCTAGAGATAAAGAAGTAAGTTTACTCTAGACAACTAAAAATATTTTCAACTACGAGGATTTTATGACTACCGTTACCTTAGAACTACCAGAAGAAATCTTCTCTGCCCTACGGCAATCACCAGAAGGATTCGTACGAGAATTACGCCTTGCTGCCGCCATCTACTGGTATCAGCGTGGTGAAATTTCTCAGGAAAAAGCAGCTCATGTCGCTGGGCTAGATCGCACAGATTTTCTCTTAGCGCTTTCCCGTGAACAGGTTGATGCGTTTGTAGTGGACTTCGATGATCTCCAGCGGGAATTTGATCGTGGTTGATAGCTTACGCCCCGTTATCAATGCCTCTCCCCTAATTTATCTAGCCAAAGCAGGCTTGCTCGACTTGTTACAGCTTCTCCATACAGAAATTATCGTGCCTGCGGCTGTGGCTTTGGAAATTCAGCAGAGAGGATCACAAGATCTGACCGCTCAAGCCATTGAGAAAACTAACTGGATAGTGGTGTTGGAAAGCTCCCCCGTGCCAGACCTTATCCAGGCTTGGGATTTAGGAGTAGGTGAGTCCTCTGTCTTAACGTGGGCTTATACCCATTCCGATACTGAAGCTATTTTGGATGATTTGGCTGCTCGTCGCTGCGCCGCTGTCCTAAGTATTCCTGTTCGAGGCACCTTAGGGCTTGTCCTGATTGCTAAGAAGCGAGGGGCAATTCCTGCAGCACGCCCACTCTTAGAAAGGCTTCGTCAGTCAGGTATGTATTTATCTGAAGCCGTGATGAATCGAGCACTAACTTTAGTAGGGGAATGAAAAATGCCTCACAGTTTAGTCCTCAATCTCATTCCCCAGTCACCGATACCGGCTCAATTTTTGGAAGGTAGACATCTCCATGCTTTGTTTTTGACCTTGGTCAGTTCCGCAGATCTAGAACTAGGTAATCAGCTCCATGCCCAAAATACGGACAAAGCATTTACGCTGAGTCCTCTGCAAACTGAGTCTAGAAGTTCCAGAAAGTGGAATGTTGATGATTTTTCTTTGCAATGGAGTCACCGACAGGCTATTTCTACTGGGACTCCCTGCTGGTGGCGCATCTCACTTTTAGATGACCGCTTATTTGGGAACCTGAGTCGTTTGTGGCTCAACCTGAATCCTAAACATGCCTGGAATCTTGGACCTGCAGACTTACATATCACCAGTGTTCTGGGTACTCCTCAATCCACCCAACCCTGGGCTAACTATGCCAGCTATCAGCAGCTTTACGAACAGGCATCTGATAGCAACCGAGATATTGTTTTACACTTTTTTACCCCGACGGCATTTCGGCAGGGTACCTATGATTCGGCCTTGCCTACAGAAGATTGTGTGTTTAACAGTCTGGCTAAGCGTTGGCGTACGTACAGCGGGATTGAATTTTCTGAAAAGCTAGCGGATGGGGTCTTTCCCAGTTATTTCGACATCCGCTCAGAAGTTGCTACCGATAGCCGCAGTAAATTCATTGGCTGTGTGGGGAGAGTCACCTACAAAATTTTGGGTGAAATAGAGCCTGTCTTGATCAAGCAAATCAATTGTCTGGCGGACTTTGCGCTCTATAGCGGCATTGGCCGAAAAACGCCAATGGGTATGGGTATGGTAAGGAGACTGGTCAACGAGTAATAGAAATGAAGGAAGAAGACTATATTCCGATTGCTGCTTTGAATCAATATGCTTACTGTCCGCATCGCTGCTGGCGGATGTTCTGTGCTGGTGAATTTATAGAAAACCAATACACCTTGGAAGGGACAAACCTCCACGAACGGGTTCATACTCAAGGAGAGGGACATCGGGAAGAAATTCGTCAAATACGGAATATCTGGCTGAAATCAGAGCAGCATCGATTGATTGGTAAATCGGATTTGATTGAAGAAATTAATGGTCAATTTTTTCCGATTGAATACAAGCGCGGGCAAAAAGGCGAATGGGATAACGACGAATTACAGGTATGTGCCCAGGCTCTATGTTTGGAAGAGATGACCGGACAAGCCATCCCCCAAGGTTATATCTACTATGCCCATTCCCATCAACGTCAGCCTGTAGCCATCTCAGCGGCATTACGGCAAGAAACGCTGGACATCTTACAAGCTGTGACGGAGCTTTTGCAAACAGGACGAATGCCTCCAGCTATCTACACTCCGCGCTGTAAAGGATGCAGTCTATTCGGGGCATGCTTACCTCAAGCTACCGAAAAAGTCAGTCGCTACCGAGAGTTTTAAGCATGGGAACTATTTACATTAATCCAATACCTACGCCATACCAGAGGTTAAAAGATTGCCATTTGT
>JBAUTA010000128.1:0-10746 GCA_049581985.1 Kovacikia sp. | reverse complement strand
GTGACAGTCATGACTTTGGCTTATGTTGAATTGTTTTAACAATTACTAATTACCATGCTGAGGTAACGGTTGCTAAGGAAATTTTAGGACACTTGCAAAACTCCTACCGATTGAAACTAAGTAGCTGGGCGCAATTAAATAAAAGATGGGTTTGGGGGTGGAGGGGGTGGAACCCCCTGCCTGGGGGCGCAGCCCCCACTCCCCCTGCTTACAATTAATTAGAGCTACCTACTTAGAAAGAGAAAATCGATGCCCGTCAGGGATGCCCTACGCAGACCTATCAGGCCAGGGATGCTTGCCCCCTGACTCAGCCGGAATCAGTAAGCGCTGCCAGGTTAACCCTTCCGACGGCGATCTGCGCCAGCGCAATAGGTGGGCGATCGGGGTTCCTGCTAACTGAGTTGGCAGCCCCATCGCTCGCCGAGGAGCAACGGTGGCAAGGGCGATAGCCTGCTCTGCCTGACAAATCCCCCACTTCACCAAATTTTGTGCGCCTACCAGGAGGGGCAGCGTTGTCCCAGACAGGGTTCCATCCGGCAATTGGGCCGTTCCGCGTTTGACTGTTATTTGGCGGCTGTCCCAGGGATAAGTCCCATCCGGTAGCCCCAGGGGAGCAAGGGCATCGCTGACCAGAAAAACGCCCCGATCGTAATGACTGGCTCGCAGTAAGATATCGATCATCAGAGGGTCTACGTGCTGACCATCGGCAATCAGCCCACAGTAAACCGTTGGATGGGTGATTGCCGCCGCCAGCAGTCCGGGATTCCGATGGTGTAAGGGTGGCATTGCATTAAAAGCGTGGGTCACCAGGGAGGCCCCCTGGGCAAAGGCTCTCTGGGCCTGCTCCGCTGTTGCCAGGGAGTGCCCCAAACTGACGACAATTCCCAGAGATTTCAGATAGGGAATCACCTCGCCCGTCTGATCCAGTTCAGGAGCCAGGGTGATTACTTTGACAACGCCTGCAAATTCCCCCAGAACTCGTTTCACAGTCTCCAGGGTGAGTGGCAGCAAAAATTCCTGGGGATGGGCTCCCCGTTTATCGGGATTGAGAAACGGCCCCTCTAGATGGACTCCAAGACTTTGGGAGGAATTTTGGATGGGCGAGCGGCGAGCGGCGAGCAGCGACTGGGAGAGGGTGGCAAGCGATCGCTGAATCTTCTCAATCGAAGTTGTCACGATAGTTGGCAAAAAAGCATCTACACCCTGCCCCCAGAGAAACTCACCGATCGCTTCCAGCTTTTCGGCCTGCTCTTCGACCAAATCGGGAAAGGCCAAACCCAGGGCTCCATTAATCTGCAAATCAACCCCACCGGGGGAAACCCAATCTCCCCCCAGATCGAGCCAGGGTATAGGGTCAGAGGGGAGTGGATGGAACCCAGCCATGGGCAAAATCGATGCGACTATTCCCTGGCGAATCCCAATTTTCTGCAATTCCCCCAACCCCGGAATTGAGACATTCATCAAATCAAGGTCAGGCAGATCAAGGTCAGGCAGATCAAGGTCAGGTAGATCAGGGCGATCGCTCATACTTTCGAATTTGGCTTGCGGATTGTAGATTTGGAGGAGGCAGAAAAGCCGCCCATAGGGTACAGATACTGGACACCAGGAATCCGTCAGGATCGATTTGAGGGGTGACTCCAATCTACAAGACCCAGACCCAGGTATTTCGGGGGTTTTCTACCCTCAAAGACAGGCTTGATAAACCACCCGATGCTGGCAAGAGGGGACGCAAACCTAAACACCCAAAAACCTTCTCCGTAACCCATCCCCATTACACCTACCCCCATTACACCCACCTAATTATGTCTCAACCGTTAGTCGGCATTATTATGGGGAGCGATTCAGACTTGCCCACCATGCAGGGGGCGATCGCCGCCTGTGAAGAATTCAACATTCCCTGTGAAGTTGGCATCGTCTCGGCCCACCGTACCCCAGATCGCATGGTGGACTATGCTAAACAAGCCCATCTCAGGGGACTGAAGGTAATCATCGCTGGTGCGGGAGGAGCCGCCCATTTACCGGGAATGGTCGCATCCCTTACCCCCCTGCCTGTAATTGGTGTCCCCGTTGCCAGTCGCCATTTACAGGGTGTGGATTCCCTTTACTCAATCGTGCAAATGCCTGCGGGAATTCCCGTAGCGACAGTCGCGATCGGCAATGCCCGCAATGCCGGACTCCTGGCCATCCAGATACTAGCAACCTGTGATACAGAGCTTTTAGCAAAAGTCCAACAATACCGCCAAGACCTCAACCAAATGGTGCTGGAAAAACAGTCGAAGTTAGATGAGCTGGGTTACCAAAAGTATCTCGACGAGAAATCGAATACTTCAAAGTAACGGGTATGAAATAAGTATGAAATTTCCTTTCTAGGGCGTTCTTTCCGCCTCAGCTTTCATGCGCTCCAGGGTGCTGTGCATCTGGTCAAACATTTGCTGCGGGGTAATACCAAACTGCCCCAACTGAGTTTTGAGCTGCTCTACCGTCATTTGAGCCATAAAATCTTCAGATAGTTCAAAGCGCTTCATGAAAATCCGATAGCGATCCATCACGGCTTCCATCTGTTCAATGAAGAGCTTTTTGCCCTCACGGTCAAACTTGCCGTAGTCAGTTCCTAGCTGCATGAGAGACTGATAGTCCTCAAACAGTTGCTTAGCTTCTTGCTGTACAATTTCGGAGTCGAAAAATCCCATCGCTTTGATCAAACTGATTTTTTTAATCAGGGCAAGAGTTGCCGTTAGCTACCTGATAGATACTATCTTAATCCAGCTACTCCTCTGAGTTAAGGGCATTCAGGTAGGGGTTTCACTACTTCCTGGAGCGAAACAAGCCAAACAGCCCACCGTTTTTGGCTCCTTTTTGGTTTTGATCAGCGGTGGTCGGTTTGCCGTTCGCCTGCCCCTCGCCCATTGCGCTGTTTTGAATCCCTAACTTGGCTGCAAACTTAATAGCAGTCGGATCCTCAGGGTTAAGTTTAAGGGCTTGGCGAATATAAACCGTTGCCATTCCTTTCAAGTTTTGATGCAGGTAGGCAACGCCCAACAGGGCATGGTACTCACTCTTATCGGCTTCGATTTTGATTGCGTCGCGGAGTTCTTGCACGGCCTGCGACCAGTTCCCTTTTTTCATATATCCCTGCGCCCGTCTGTAGTGGCGTTGGGCGTAGTTTTCAGTGGCGATCGGGGAAGCCGAAGTTGGAGCGGGGGTAAACTGGAGGGGTTTTGCCTCTGGGGCCGCCACAATACCTGTCCGCTTTTCGCGGATGAAAACCTCGCCCATTTTGAGCTGCAAGTAAACCAGATTTAACTCGCTTAGCTCATGGGTAATGGATTCGAATCGATCCAGCGGTTGATATTGGGTTTCTGCAAGTCGGGCGATCGCCTGCTCATAAAAAACATCCACCTCGGATACCGGGTGCTGCATCAGTTGAGCGGCCAACTCACTTTTGGGAGAAAGGGGAGCCTCGCGGCAGAGACGACGTACCTTAAAGCGTAATAACGCCACATTCTCTGCCCGTCCCTTTTCCTGCTTGAGCTTCTGGTAGGCAGGATTCACTAAACGGGCAAAAAGTTGACCCGCAAACTGCCTGGTCGCTTCATCGGCAAGCATCTGACCATCGGGATGCAGCAGCTTTGCCACAATCCGATAGCGACCGAGAATACGCCGATCGTCCGCAACAACGGAAACCCCTAAAAGCGCATAGGGATCTGAAAAGTGGTTCAGCCAGTCTGAAGGAAGCGAACTCTGTGACATCGATTCAGTAGCCCTAGAAGCTTTGGAAGAAACTTGCGGGGGAAAGGAGGGAATCTCCCCATTACCCTGGCGATTGGTAGAGGCTTTTCCCTTAGCCAAGCTATCTCCAGCGGTCTGTTGTTGCCATGGTTACTCACGATCGTCGGAGTATACCTGGAGATAAAGAGAGGCTTCATTCAAGCACATGGAAGGCTTTATTAGAAAGGAGCAATTTAAAGAACCAATTATTCGTTAAACAGGGAGCAATCAAAGTATGCCCCAATCCATACCTGTGGATACAGCACCGACAGATCTTCTTCCCTCTACTCTACTGTGTGCATCTGCCATACGGGGACAGTTTTAGAAAAAGCAAGGCTTCAAAAAATCACCTCAAGAGAGATTAATAGAGAATAGGTATCAGTTTATACGCACGATGACAGGGCAATCAGGATTTTCGGAGACAGGTTTGCCCCATCCCATGCCCCATCCCATGCCCCATCCCAGTTTTCAAACCAATCGTATCCAGGAGATACAGGGGTACTTCCTTCGGAGAGGAGGTTCCAACGAACGTCTTCGCTCCTCCCGGACCTCACCCACGGGAAAACGGCCATAGTTAGTTTAATCATGTTCCCCTACTTTGAGAAGTCAATATGATGGAGATAGGGAGTGGTAAATCGTGGCAGGGGTTGCCCCGTTGAGATCTGAATAATTGTCACGGAGCTGTCACGGATGTAAAAGAGGTAGCGTTTTCTAACCCCTAAAACTGTTAGGGTTGCTGCTCCCGCATCCTTCTCTGCAACAATTAATAAACTTTCAGTGCGGTTATTCTGGAGTCAGTCAGACATGTTGAGTAAGCCCAAAAATCGCAAGATTGCGGCCCTTCTGGCCTTTGCCAGTGCGGCTAATCCCATCCCTATTTCAGGGCTGCATAAGTTTTACTTGAATCAGCCCCTGTGGGGTGTGCTATATCTGCTGCTTTCGTGGACCCTAATTCCCAAAATTGCCAGCGCGATCGAGGGAGTCTGGTATCTGACCCAGGATTCTGAAGAATTTGACCTCAAGTTTAATCACGGCATCTCTTCCGAGACGCGGGTAACGCCCCTGTCAGAGGTTGTTGATCCGGCTAAGGTGAGCGCGATCGCTGAAGCTGTGCGCCACCTCGACCAACTTCGCACTGATGGGTTAATCTCCGAGTACGAATTCGAACAAAAGCGGCGTCAGTTACTCGATCGCATCGCTTAGGCTGGGGAATTAAATTAAGTTCTATAGCGATCCTATTTGGATGGTGAAAGTTTTTCCCGCCAGGGAAAGACTTTCACCACTCTGCTTGTTCACAACTGATTTAGGACTGCTATAGAATTGGATAGGGTCAGGGTTGCCCCGCCTCCAGGCAGGGGTTTCACCCCCTCCGCCCCCCTTGGTCTCTTCAGTTGAATGACGCCCAGCCACTTTAATCGGACGCTTAATGGAGAGAGTAGCCAATTGAACGATAGATTTAAGGTAATCAAAGCTAGAGAAACTTAGATGGAATGGGGCACCGTCATCTCAATTAGTGCAGCGTTGTTAGCAGCAGGGGTTTGGTTATTACAGAAATTTGATGACGCCAGAGTTCGCTGGTTCAGCAACTCGGGTCTGTTCAGTGACCCCTATTATCGGCTTCAGTCCGTCGAGGAAATTGCGGCGGCGGCGGCGGCGGGGCTCAAAATAGATGTCAACCAGGCCAGCATAGACGATTGGCTGCGGCTACCTGGGCTATCGATCCATCAAGCCCGTACCCTGGTGGAGCTGACCCAATCCGGTGTGCAGTTTCACTCCCTGGAGGATATTGCCGCAGCCCTGAATCTGCCTATACCACGGCTCAAACCGCTGGAGCCTGTGTTGCTATTTTGCTATTACGATACCCCCGTTTTTGCAATTCAGCCCCTCAACCCCAATACCGCTACCGTGGAAACGTTGCTGCGAATTCCGGGGATGGACTTGTACCTGGCGAGGGCGATCGTGGAAAACCGGGTGCAGGGCCCCTATCGAAATCTGGTTCACCTCCAGCGACGGTTGTCTTTACCCGGTCAGGTAACGGCAGAGTTGATGCACTACTTGAAGTTTTGATCGCACCGTCTCTCTAATATTTCTCTCTAAATATTTCTTGAAAATATCTCTCTAAAAGGCCTCTCTCAACTCATGGTTAAGGACTGTCTAGCTGAGGTATTTCAATAAAGCCAATGCGATCGGGAAGCCAGAAGCGAAACCAGGCATGACCGATAATATTTTCCTGGGGTAAAAAGCCCCAAACATGGGAGTCATTGCTGTTGTTGCGATTGTCTCCCATCACAAAGACGGTGCCTTCTGGAACCTGCATCGGTCCCCAGAGGTAGTTGGGCGGTTCGGCGATGTAGGGTTCCCGGAGCGGTTGGTTATCCAGGTAAACTTTGCCACCCTGAACTTGAATGGTGTGCCCCGGTGTGCCAATCACCCGTTTAATAAATGCCTGATCCTTAGCGTATCCCTGGATCTGGAGTTGGGGAGGGGGGTCAAACACCACAATGTCACCAACTTCTGGTGGGTGGAAATGGTAAGAGACTTTTTCGACCACCAGCCGATCACCCACCTGTAGGGTAGGCACCATGGAGTCCGAAGGGATGTACCGGGGTTCGGCAACAAAGGTTCGAATCAGCAACGCCAAAATCAAAGCAATAAATAGGATCTGGAAGTTTTCCCACCAGCCTTTCCAGGAGAGGGACTGGGATGGCGAGGATGCTGGAGCCTGTGGTTCAGAGGTTTCGTCAGATTTCATAGCCTTCATTGTCGCAATGGCAGGTGCTAGAAAGCAAGAAAAAGGGGCTGGGATAACGGGGAACCGTCTTTGTAACCCCTCCCAATTGGGCTGCAATTAGGCTGCAATAGGGATGCGGCTATAGTCGATTGTTCCAAATCAACGAGGAAACGTTAGAATTACTCAGATTCTTGGTGAAATTGGGATGAATTTGCAAACAAGCTGGCATTTCCACCGCACCTTGAGGCACAAATTAAAAGGAGGGATGCTCATCTGGTTTCTAAACAGTTTCCTGAGAAGCGTGACGTTATGGTTTCAACCAGCTCCTCTGGTGGCGGATTTGTCGCACTGCTAAAAAACCGTCCTTTTCTGGCACTGTGGGTTGGGCAGGTTCTCTCGCAAGTGGCAGATAAGGTTTTTTTTGTCCTGTTAATTGCGTTGTTGGTGAACTATCAGCCCCCGCCGGGATGGGAGAATTCTGCCCGCTCAGCGCTGATGATTGCGGTTACCCTGCCAGCGATTTTGTTTGGTTCAGCAGCCGGGATCTTTGTAGACCGCTTTGACAAACGAAAAATTTTGGCAGGCTGCAATCTGCTGCGGGGAGCCATAATTCTGGCTATTCCCCTACTGCCCAAAGAATTTGTCATCTTAATGGCGATCGGTTTTTTACAGTCAGTTTTGACCCAGTTTTTCGCTCCGGCAGAACAGGCGGCCATTCCCTTATTGGTGCCCAAGCAAGGGTTAATGACAGCAAATGCTCTGTTCACGACGACGATGATGGGGTCGTTAATTGTCGGCTTTGCCATTGGGGAACCCCTCCTGACTATTTCCCGAACCTGGGGAAAATTTGGTCAGGAGATTTTAGTGGGTGGGTTGTACCTGCTGGCGGCGATCGCCCTCCACTCCCTGCCGATCCGCAACACGGGTGCCGATCCGCAGATTGTGCAAGCGCACCCCTGGAGCGACTTTAAGGCGGGTCTAAAGTATCTCCAAAAAGACCGCTTGGTAAGCAACGCCATGGTGCAGTTGACGTTGCTCTATTCTGTTTTTGCAGCCCTGACCGTGCTAACGATTAATCTGGTCGAGGAAATTGGGCTGAAACCAACTCAATTTGGCTTTTTGCTGGCAGCAGCCGGGGTGGGCATGGTTTTTGGCGCAGGCATCCTGGGGCACTGGGGCGATCGCTTCCATCACAAACCCCTTCCCCTGATTGGATTCTTGATCATGGCAGGTAGCCTGGGAGCCTTTACCTTTATTAGCAGTTTATGGATCGGCTTAGGTCTAAGTACGCTGCTGGGGATAGGAGCCTCCATGGTGGGCCTACCCATGCAAACCCTGATCCAGAAGCAAACGCCGGAAACCATGCGAGGCAAAGTTTTCGGCTTTCAAAACAATGTGATTAATATTGCCCTCAGCCTACCGCTGGCGATCGCTGGCCCCCTCACTGATACGTTAGGACTGCGTGTTGTCCTTTTGAGCATGAGTTTAATTGTCAGCCTGGTCAGCGTTTGGGCATGGCGAAATACCCGGCGCGTTTTGCAGGATGCGATTTAGGGGAAGGGGTCAAATATCTTCTCCCCCTCTCCCCTTACACTTTTCTAACTATTAAGTTGTATTGCAAAAAACCAAGATGTCATGAAATACTGATGGATAAATCAAGGGTGGGTAACTGTATATCAGATAGAGTCGATATTGCAAGCGATTGATTCAAATAAACGGTCTCTCGACAGGGATCACAATCGGCTCTAGACTTATGTTTTAAGGCTTGTGCATCATTCGATACAAAACACGGTCAAGAAAATCAAGGGTTGAAGAGGTATTCCCTGTGCAACTACAACGGGTGGCTGTAAAGCGGGCGTCTGGCGGTTATGCATTGATTGATAGTTTGAAGCGTCACGGAGTCAAACACATTTTTGGCTATCCAGGTGGGGCGATTTTGCCGATTTATGATGAACTTTACCAGGCAGAAGCCGAAGGTGGAATTCAGCATATTCTGGTTCGCCATGAACAGGGCGCTGCCCACGCCGCCGATGGCTACGCTCGTGCGACAGGTCAGGTGGGCGTTTGCTTTGGCACTTCTGGTCCAGGCGCGACCAACCTGGTGACGGGAATTGCCACTGCCCATATGGACTCAATTCCTATGGTTGTCGTGACAGGGCAGGTGCCTCGCCATGCAATTGGTAGCGATGCCTTCCAGGAAACCGATATCTATGGCATTTCTCTGCCGATCGTGAAGCACTCCTACGTTGTGCGTGATCCGAGAGACATGTCCCGGATTGTTGCTGAGGCGTTTCACATTGCCAGCACTGGGCGTCCTGGTCCCGTATTGATTGATGTGCCCAAGGATGTTGCCCTGGAGCAGTTTGATTACGAGCCGGTGGAACCAGGCGATGTCAAACTACCGGGTTACCGTCCAACGGTCAAAGGTAATCCCCGTCAAATTTCTCAGGCACTGAAACTAATCCGGCAGGCGAAACAACCGCTGCTTTACGTCGGCGGAGGGGCGATCGCCTCTAATGCCTATGCCGAGATCAAAGAACTGGCTGAGCGCTTTAGCCTGCCTGTAACAACTACATTAATGGGGTTGGGTGCCTTTGAAGAACATCACCCCCTATCCATCGGTATGTTGGGCATGCATGGGACTGCCTATGCCAATTTTGCCGTTACGGAATGTGACCTGTTGATTGCGGTGGGTGCCCGCTTCGACGATCGGGTCACGGGTAAGTTAGACGAGTTTGCTTCCCGTGCCAAAGTTATCCACATCGATATCGATCCGGCGGAAGTGGGCAAGAATCGTGCTCCAGAAGTGCCGATCGTAGGAGATGTGCGCCAGGTGTTGCTTGATTTGCTACGTCGCAGCAAGACAGAGGGCGATGTGCGCGATCCCGATCGCAACCAGGCATGGCTTAAGCGGATTGCCCGCTGGCAAGAGGACTATCCCCTGGAAGTCCCCCACTATGCTGATTCCCTTTCACCCCAGGAAGTCATCGTTGAAGTGGGCTTGCAGGCTCCTAATGCTTACTACACCACCGATGTGGGTCAGCATCAGATGTGGGCAGCCCAATTTCTCAAATGTGGTCCCCGTCGTTGGATTTCCAGTGCCGGACTCGGTACGATGGGCTACGGAGTGCCTGCTGCCATGGGTGCCAAAGTTGCACTTCCCGACGAAGAGGTGATCTGTATTAGTGGCGATGCCAGCTTCCAGATGAACCTTCAGGAATTGGGAACCCTGGCTCAGTACGGCATTAACGTCAAGACGGTAATTATCAACAATGGCTGGCAGGGAATGGTGCGCCAGTGGCAGGAAGCCTTCTATGAAGAGCGCTACTCCTCGTCCAATATGCAGTCTGGGATGCCAGATATTGTCAAGTTGGGAGAAGCCTATGGCATCAAGGGAATGGTGGTTCGTTCCCGCGATGAGCTGAAGGGGGCGATCGCCCAAATGCTGGCGCATAAAGGTCCAGTGGTCATCAATGTGCAGGTGAAGAAAGACGAAAACTGCTACCCGATGGTTGCCCCTGGGAAGAGCAACGCCCAAATGATTGGGTTACCCCAACATAAGAAGCTGGAAAAAACTGCGGAACTGCTCTATTGCAGCAGTTGTGGGGCAAAGAATATCTCCACTAACAATTTCTGCCCGGAGTGCGGGACAAAGTTGTAGACCTCACTGGCTAAGCCACGAAATCGTCTGTCGGATCCATTCTTCCGCATCGGCAGTTTTAGACAGGGTTGTACTTTGTCCGACTGCCTGTAGGGCTTTGGAGATCTCGCTGTTGGTGTACCCCAATGCCAGCAGGGTGATTTCCACATCTTCTTGAATTGCAAGGGCAGGTCCGGCTGCAGGGGCGCTAATCACCCCTGCTTCCTGTCGCCATTCTGCCAGTTTGGTTCGCAACTCCAGGGCAATCCGTGCCGCTGTTTTGCTGCCAACGCCTGGTGTTTTAGCGAGGGTGCGGGTGTTGCCAGCCACGATCGCCTGCACCAAACCCTGTAAACCTAACGTATCCAGCAGCGCCAGCGCCAGTTGAGGCCCAATCCCACTGACACTAACCAACTGGCGGAACAAATCTCGCTCTGCGGCTGTACCAAACCCAAACAGCACCAGCAGATCTTCCCGCACGTGCAAATGGGTAAAGATCTGGATAAATTCGTCGATCGCAGGTAGCTCCTGCACCAATCGCGGCACCACCTGGATGTCATACCCGATCTGGTTAACTTCCAGCGTTAGGGTCACCCGGGTGCCATTT
>JBAUTA010000127.1:0-2952 GCA_049581985.1 Kovacikia sp. | reverse complement strand
GTTGAAGGGCGAGTTCTCCGGTTTTGATGTACTGATCACGGATTGCCTTCTGACGGGCTGCTTCATCTGCGGGGTTGGTGAGGGATGGCAGGGACTTCAGTTTTTCATATTTCTCTAGTTCAGCCTTGTACTCTCCCGCAACACGGGTAAGGGCGGAATCGGTTCTCTGCTGATCTGCCTGTTGGGTATTGATGACTCCGGCATTGAGGAGTTTTTGAATATCAACTTGTCGCCCAACCTCAGCATCTTTGAGTACAGATTGAATTTTCTGCACTTTTTGTTCTACCAGGGCAATTTCACGCTGTTGGGCTTGCTGGCGGATTTCAGCCTGTCGCTTATACGCTTCTCCCAGTTGGGCGGTGATCCCCTCCTGCCCTTCTTTATCGGTATCGGATAGCTTCTTGAATTTTTCTTCCAGTTGCCGAATTTCTTCGAGAGAACGCCCCTCGTCAATCCGAGCCGCCTGTTCATTGAACTCTTGCTGGGTGGTCATCCCACGGGCAAGATTACCCTCCAGGATTTTGCGTTGCTCGTCAAAGTCCTGGAGCCTACGTTTATTTTGCCGTTCGGCGAACTCTGCCTGAATTTTGTCCTGTTCACTGAGGAGTTGCTTTTCCTTTTCCACAAGCTTGGCACGGTTACTACTGCCAAATTCCGCAGCGTTGATTGCTTCCTTATTAGCTGCAATCTGTTTCTTGACCTCCTCAACCTTTAACCCAGTCATGCGCTTATCGGCTTCCTCCTCACCGATGCGCCCTTGGGCTTGGAGGGCTTCTACCTGCGCCTGCCCAGTCTTGATGGCCTCAATTTCAGCGGCAATCTGATCTTGCCGGATTTTCACAATTTCATCTGCTGCCTTCTTCTGAGCCTCAGCCCCAGCATTGGCATTATTCTTAATTTTCTCCAGTAATTCAATCGCCTCGGTTTCGGTCAGCTTGCCAAGGCTCAAATCCTTAAGAACTGTGTCCAGTGCTTTGGTCGCAGTAGCTGCGTCTTTAATGCCAGCAACCATGCTCTTTGTGGTTTCGGCTGCTTTTGCCTGCGCTGCAAGCCCTTTTTCCAATGCCGTCGTTTGCCCTTCAAGGGCTGATTTGGAAGCCTCTAGATCTTTAATCAAACTCTCATTAGCAGCGGCTAGCTCAGGGTTTGGAGCGCTCATCGCCTTTGCCGCATCTATTTGTTTTTGGATGTCAGCAAGTTGCTGTTTTGAGAAATTGAGGAGTTGTTTCTGTTTCGCAATGTCCTCACCGCTGAATTTGGTTCCTTTCTCACGGGCCTCGTTGATCGCTTTCAGCTTACTTGCAGTCGCGATCGCTTGATCACCCAACTGCTTGGCACCTCCAGAAACAGCGTCTAACTCCCTCTGGTAGTTTTTCATGTCCTGGGTGTTCTTGATCATGTTTGTGGCGGCGACAGCGAACCCCAGGGCTGCCAGAGGGAGGACAGCTAGGGCCGCTGCTTGGGCAATCCCACCGATGGTCACTGCTGCGGCAGTTCCAGAGGCAACGAACCCTTTTAATGCGGTTTGGGCGACAGCAAGTGCAGCCGAAAATCTTCCGGCAGCAACAGCAGATGCAATCAACCCTATTGCTGAATTTGAAAGAAACTGGAAAAAGGCGAGAGCCTGGATAGCCACCATCCGAAGTATTAAAACTTCTAGGATCACTTTCAGGATCTCTCCATTGTCAGCGACAAACTTTATTGCGCCCCCCAAAAGCTTCAGGCCGTCAGCGGTAGCCTTCCCAGCCATCTTCACAAAGTTCTCCAGGTCAGGCAGTCCAGCATTAATCCCTTTGACGAACTCAATTAGAACGGGTAACAGCTCGTCTCCGAACTTAGTAGCAAGCTGCGTGGTGGCGTCCTGTAGGTTGGAAAGTTGCCCGCCCAGGGTTTTGCTCTGAGCTTCCATCCCACCTGCAACCCCTTTCAGTTCGCCAAACTTTAAGATTGCAGCGGTGACCGCTTCCGGGGTATTGGCAACGGTTTGAGTTAACCCCTTAAAGGAAAAGGTAACCTTGTCTCCCGCAGAGCTAGCTTCAACCCCAAACCCCCGAATCTGCTCAAGCTCTCCGGTTGTCGCCGCCAGTAAAGCACTGGTGATCTGCCCAAGCGACTTACTTTGTGAACTGGCAAAGTCACCCAGCTTGGTCAAAGCGTCGTTGCTGGGTTCTATGCCACGGTTTTTGAGCTTGAGGAAGGAATCAACGACCTCATCAAGTTGGAAAGGTGTCTTTGCCGCAAATTCCTTAATGCCAGCAAAAGCGGCTTCTGCTTTTGCCTGATCTCCGTACAGGGTATTGAGGACGGTCCGGAACTTCTCAAACTGCAACGTGCTGGAGGAAATCAGACTTGGCAGGGACGATGCTGCGACTGCAACAGTATTAGCAATTAGCTGCCCAGCCCCCTGCCCAATCCCTTGGAGGATGTTATCTATCCCTTTACCCGTTTTGCCGACATTGCCAACCGCTTGATCTAATTTGTTAAATTGATCAGCGGTCAACCCTACCTTGGTCGATAAGATCTGGTATTTTGTTGCTGAATCTGCGTTGACTGCATTTAACTGGCGCAACATTTGAACCGCTTCTGTCGCTTTGCCAGCGGTTAGCCCCAGACCTTCAGACAGGCGTTTGGCTTCCTTATATGTAATCCCCAGCACTTCAGCCAGCCCTCTAATGCCGCCACTCTCTTGGGCGGTTTTCTGGATCGCCGCCTGGATCGCCAGAACATCTGAAACGGCCTTGCCGCTATTGCCAGAGACGATTTCAAGAGGAATGCGAATAGCCATGAGGACATAATACCTGGAGCTGATGTACTAACAGTATTCCTTAGAGACGCAAAACAATTCATGGGTTTGTGTGATGCCCAAACGCGCGACGCGAAACGGTTAGACTTTCACTTTAATCACTACGGGTCAATTCCCCGCCCCTTGGGGCGCATGAGACACAGCAGGCC
>JBAUTA010000126.1:0-3938 GCA_049581985.1 Kovacikia sp. | reverse complement strand
ATGCTGGAATTTCTCTCTCTTGCCGTTGAACGACATTTTCCACCCATCACGGTTATCTATTTACCTGCGTTGGAATAAATTTGTGATCTACTGAGGATTGATGCGACGATCGCAAACAACAACGGGAAGCGATCGCCCTGGCCATGCTTGGAAACCACTGTTCCAGCCGATAGAATCACAGCATGTTTGACAACGTCTGTAAATTCCTGGCTGAAACCTTTCCCGCAGATTTCGCCCAATGGTTGTTGGGAGAACCTCTGCCCCTCAGCGAACTCAGTCCCTCCGAACTGTCGCTTGAACCGATTCGAGCCGATAGCCTCATCCTGCTGCAATCGGAAAACATCGTCCTCCATGTCGAATTCCAGACCCAGCCTGACCCCACCATTCCCTTTCGGATGTTGGATTATTGGGTGCGCGTCTACCGTCGCTTCCCAGAACGAACAATGCAGCAAGTCGTGATTTATCTGAAGGAAAGTGCATCCCCTGCAACGCAACAAACCCGCTTTGAGCGTTCCCAAACCCGTCACCAATTTCAAGTGATTCGGCTCTGGGAACAACCCGTTGCAGCTTTCCTGGACGTTCCAGGATTATTGCCCTTTGCCGTGTTGGGCCACACCGCCGATCGCGCTGCACTCTTACAGCTCGTGGCAGAACGAATTGAAACCATTGCCGATCGTCGCACCCAGAACAACGTAGCCGCATCCACAGCAATTCTGGCAGGGTTAGTATTAGAGAAAGAGTTAATTCAACGTGTGTTGAGGCAAGAGATCATGCGTGAGTCCGTGATTTACCAGGAAATTAAAGCAGAGGGCAGAGAAGAAGGCAGAGAAGAAGGCAGAGAAGAAGGCAGAGAAGAGGGTGAGCGATCCATCGTGCTGCGTCTTCTAACTCGTCGGGTGGGTGAGGTGCCCCAACCGCTTCAGGTTCAAATCAACCACTTGCCGTTAACAGCCTTGGAGCAGTTAGGAGAAGCACTACTGGATTTTGCAGCACTGGATGACCTGGTGAATTGGCTGCATGAGCATCTGCAACCTGGAAAAGAGTAAAAATAGGCACTCTGAGCAGGTTCTGCCAACGCAGGTTTGCAAGCGAGTTCCCGATAGAAAGCTTCGCTAACGAGAAAATGGGGTGAAAAGACCCAGGGAAGCTTCGGAATCAAATCAATCTCTAATCGCTGATTGAGTGTTCATACAATTTTCTGCACCATGGACAGTGAATGGCCTTCATACTCAGCAGTCTCAAGTCGTGCAATCAACGACTGCTCTGAATAGTAGTAGACCAAAACGAAAGTTTTGGAGGGGGGAGTGGGGGTAGTCCTCCCACTCCCCCATGTTGCAAAATTTATGATTTGCAATAGTAGTGCGGAGATGGGCTGAGATGAATCAATGCTTGCTGATCCAAATTTTAACGCTCAGAAATAAAGTGTTGCTTCACCACATCTAATCGCGAACAGTTCCAGTAGTCGATATGGGAAGCAATTAAGCCGTCTTCATTGAGGGTGAGTTCACTCCAGCCTGGGATAGAGATGCGCGGCTTCCAGGGTAGAGGAGTGTTCCAACTTAAGGTCCAATTGGTGCGGATGGTGTTGTCTTCCTGACGAATATCGTGTAAGTCCATTTTACAGTTGAGAAAGAAGGTTTTCATGAAGCCGATCATGCCCTGGTAGAGAGATCGTCCCCGAAACTGACTCAGCGGGTCTTTAAAGGACACATCTTTGGCATAGATACTGTAGGTCTGCTCAAAAGGGAAGCGATCGTAGTCGGATTTAAGGGTTTCGATGATATCCATGGAAAATAGTAGGGACCAGATGTCAGGTAAGTAGGTAGCCCTAATTCATTGTAAAAAGAGAAGCGTAGGAGCTTCAAGAACGGGTTTTGAGAAGCTGATGAATGCTCTGAAGCTCTACCAGGATAGCCTGCAACAATTCTTGGGTGGGAGTCGTAACCGTTTCCCGAACTTCGATCGTGACGTGTTTAATCTTCAATACGTCTCTGGCAAAGCGGGCAACCTCATTGGGATGGAACAACAGCGGTGCATCCTTACTGGTACGAATCTCAGGATTCAGCAATTGCGGTTCGTAGGGAGGGTTGAGGCTATTTGGGTCGGTGTTGGCATAGCGGTAGATTGAAGCTCTGGAGCGGTTTAGCGTTTTTTGAACGGCTTCGACATCCATCAATCCACTTTTTTCGATCCCAACTTCAATCTCCATGCGTAATCACCAAGTTTTAGCGCTAGACTCAGCGAATCTTAACATGGGATTTTTACTGTGACCGTTGGATTTTGCAGGGTTGGCACGAAAATTTCAATGCAACCTACTTTTCCGCAATGCCGATTTATGGTTGGGAAGAGAATTATGGAGTTATCCCAACTTCAAGAATAGGGGTTTCATCCCCGTACCCCGGTTTCATCTATTGGGTTTGCTGTTTATGGGTTTGCTGTTTAAGTGGGTATTCGATCTATTCGGGTGGCAATAGGAATCCCATCCCAGCCTTCCACAACAGCCCGATCGCAATTAAACCTAGTCCACCTAGCCAGATGTCAGCTTCGACCCAGAAGGCAAGGAAAAGAGAGGCAGCTAAGCCAACCCATGTCACCCACCTGGGATAAAGCCGATCGGAATTGGGAAGGCGAAGTGCTGCCAGATTAGTAATCGCGTAATAGACCAGAACGGTAAACGCACTAAAGGACCAGGTAGTTTTGACATTACCAGACAAAACAAGGAGGGCGATCGCCACTCCCATGATCACTACTGCTAGCGAGGGGGCTGTTCCAGTTTGGTTAAGGCGGGCAACCTGGCGGGGCATATCTCCCCGACGTCCCATTGCCAGCAGCACCCGCGATAACCCCAAGATCAGGTTCAGCAGCACACCCAGCATGGCCGTGATGGCACCGATCGCTAAAATTTGTGATCCCCCCAGAATTCCAAACTGGCGCACAGCTACCTCTAACGGAGCTGCCCCAGAGGTGGCGTTACTCAAATTTGCTGCTCCGACTGCGCCCACGCCCACACTGACAACTGCCAGATACAGGACCAGCGTCAGCACCAGGGTGATCGTCATTGCCCTGGGGATGGTTTGCCTCGGTTGCCGCACCTCTTCGCCCATTGTGGCAATTCGCCCATAGCCGGTATACGCGACAAACACCAGAGCACTGGCGTGAAACACCGCTGTTAGGGAATGATCCGCTCGGAAAAAGGGTGTCAGATTGGTCAGCCCAGCCGATGCCAGGGGCTTTATCCCTGCAATGACAAAAAATCCCAGGGACAGTAGCGTAACTGCAACAATGGCAGTATTGACCTGGTTCGATCGCTGAACCCCAGCCAGCACCACCAGCGTCAACCCCAGCACAGACGCCAGTGCTAACGGGATCAATAATCCCTTGTCTGCTAGCCCGATCGCATTCAGCAAATAACCCGCAAACCCCAAAGCTGCGGTTGCGGCTGAAGCCGATTTTGCCAGCAAAAACAGCCAACCTGCCGTGAACCCCAGCCAGGGATTGAGATAGCGATAGCCATATTCGTAGGTACCGCCGCTGACCGCATGGCTGGCAGCCAGTTGGGCGCTACTCAACCCATTGCAGATCGCCACCGCCGCCGCCATCACAACCGCTAAAATCACCGCTGGACCTGCAATGCCTGCGGCGATCGCCAAACTGACAAAAACCCCGGTGCCGACGATCGATCCCAGGCCCATTAAAATAGCTCCCAGAACCCCCAATTCTCGCTTTAGTAAGGTCGGTGTCATGCTGCTTTAAACTCGATAACCTTGTCACACCCAATTTAAATAGCGAACAGGGCAGATTGGGGACGGGGTGCAGGGGTAGAACCCTTTGGCTGGGGGCGAAGCCCCTACACCCCTATCTGCAACCTTCATTTTTTAAATTGGTATCATTTTCTTGTAAAGGGCACAGCCATGCGCCCCCCTGCCAAAGACCGGATG
>JBAUTA010000125.1:0-8324 GCA_049581985.1 Kovacikia sp. | reverse complement strand
GCATACACTAGTCTGGGACAGAGGTAATGAACTGGACTTTCGACCCTAGGGGCCGGGATCAGGACCTGGCTTCCAGCCTGGATTCAACCCTGAGGTACAGGGGGCTTGACTGATATCCCTGGAATTTCATCCTATTGACCTTATACCGAGTAAACGGTGCTCATTGTCCATTTACCCCTATCCGTAGCCCCTATTCTTTACATTGGTATAAAACTATCGCAAGTCTTAAAAGCTTCACTAATTTTACGGAGAATCCCCATAAAAAAGGGGGCTAATGCCCCCAATTAGAACTTGACAAACGGGTGTCGTTCTTTATTCTTCCTCAGCAAACTGATCAATTTCCGCTTGCACAACCTTTACCGGTGATTTAGTAGAGGAGGGTCTAGCAGCAGATTTCTTTTCAGTAGCCTCGATTTGAGCGTAGAACAACCCTCGGATTTTCACATCTTTTGCAACATGGGAACCCATGTCTGTTTCAGAAGGTTGTTGACTTTCAAACGTTCCGGCAATTTCACCGGTAGCGCTATCAATCTTGGCGATCTGAAGCGAAATTGAGCCCTTATCAAGCTGGAATTGCTTGACATTTTCCTTCACAAGTTCCTCACTGTCTGCTTGAGCAGGAAGCGCGACTGCATTGTCGTACCCTGCTGTTAAACCGCGACCTTTTGGATCAAGGAAGTTAGAAGTCCGATAGGAAGGAACCTTAAATGTCCCCTCGAAATCGGTAGAAGTAGTGATACTCGTTATTCCCGGTTGGGTAGTAGCAACCAAATCTTTAATGGTGAATAAGAAGGGAACTCTTTCACCACCAGGTAATTGAACAGTAACTGGTTGGAAGTCAAGCCCATCTTCCTCAACGAAAGTTAGACTCCCATCCGGATTACTTTTTAACGAACCCTCTACACCTTCGATAGACGAGGTGTAACGAGTCATCAACTTACTGGGAACAAAATCTGCTTTTTGCCGCTTATTCTCAGTTTCTTCCTTAACAAAATAGCTAGTGGGCTGTAAGCATAGATTAGTTATGGAATAGGACTTGCTAGAGTCAATGGGAATAGATCCACGAGCAGTTTCGCCCAGTTGGGGACAGGTGTTAGCCAAGCCCGTGCCCCTAATCTGATCGTAGGATGTGATCGTATCCCTGCTCAAAGCCGGACTTTCAGCGCAAGCAGCCAGAAAGCTGAAGCAGAATGCCAGAAGTGCAACGATTAGAGCGCGGTACCTCATGAACAACCTCATATCAATGTAAGAAGTAATTTTTCGCCAGTGCAATCCAGAAAAGAGCTTCAATAGTCCTCAACCACGAGAAAGAAAAAAAATCACCCTTCAAATAAATTTTAGAAGGCGAATAACTTTCGATATGCCCCAAACGCCAATCGCTCGAAGCGACCCTCAGGAATGAAGAACTTTCTGAAACCCCTTTACACTTGACTAAATAGCTTGTGATTCCCGGAATGATTTAACAAAGGTTTCATTCAGCATTTTACATGCCAACGTATCCATTACCTTGCCTTGTACAATAAATTGCTCTATCTCAAGCAAGATCCTGAGTTGTTCAAAACTTAACTGCTGATTGCAGATTTAATGTTATGTCCCGATCCCTCTATTATCAACTCTCTGCCCTCTTCATTGCCCTATGCTTTATTGCCATGATCATTTTGCTGATGGGGGCTTCTCCGGTTGAGGTGATTAGCAGCATGGGGTCGGGGGCTTTTGGGACACCCGCCCAGGTTGCCCGTGTGATTGCAACCTTGGCTCCGCTACTGCTGTGTGCGAGTGGGTTGATGTTTACCTTTACAGCAGGTCTGTATAACCTGGGCATTGAAGGGCAGATTGTGTTTGGGGCGATCGCCACCATGATTCCCATCCGACTGTTTCAAGAGGTCTTACCCCCTCCTTTGGTCATCCTATTGGCCATTCTGGCTGGAGGGCTGGGAGGTGCCCTATGGGGACTCCTGGCAGGCATCCTCAATGTCCACGGTCGTATCAACGAAATCTTTGCAGGTCTGGGGCTTAACTTTGTTGCGGATGGTCTGGCAATCTATCTAATTTTTGGCCCCTGGAAGAAAGAAGGGGTTGCTTCCATGAGCGGCACTGAGCAATTTAAGGAAGCCCTCTGGCTACCCACGATCGGCAACACTGAAGTAAGTCCTGTTTCTCTGGCACTGGGAATCACTGCCCTTGTCATTACGATGATTGTGCTGCGGGGGACTTACTTTGGGCTACAGCTTCGGGCAGTTGGACGGAACCTGCGGGCATCCTATGTGTTGGGGATTCGATCGATTCGCCAATTGATGAGTGCTTTTGTCATCTGTGGTGCCTTTGCTGGAATCGCGGGAGCGCTGCAAGTTCTAGCAGTTTTTCACCGCCTTATTCCTAGCACTTCCAGTAATTTGGGGTTTCTAGCATTACTGATCGCAATGCTGGTTGGCTTTAATGCGTGGATGATTCTGCCAGTTTCTCTGTTTTTCAGTGCCCTTAATATTGGCAGTTTGCAATTGCCGCTATCCCTTGATCTGGAATCTTCCCTGGCAGGGGTGATTCAGGGAACTCTTGTGCTGTTTGCGCTGCTGGGTAATGGATTGAGTGAAACGGATGCTCTTTCAACTGCAAAAAGACGACTATCCTCCCTTTGGGGAAATTAAGCTCTTGCATCCAGCCCTTTAAAGCCTGATCCTTACCATGGGGGGCAGCAGGTAGGTGTTTGATCTGCCCTGTTCTCCAATTAAGTTGATTTTAGACCCTACGTGTTGGTTGGACTTGTTGCGGCAAGAGTCTATGAATCCACTCAGGGCTTTTTAAACTGCAAACTAAAAAAAAGGACAGAGCAAGCATCCTGCATTTCATCTACTGGATTTCATCAACCTGACTCCTTTAGGGAAGCAGTGAGTGTGAGGATCACCAGATCAAGCTGCTTGTCTGCCCTCGCAGTTCATTCACCTGTGATATCAAAGTATCAGGGCAGTTTGTCAATTCTGTGTTTCGCTAATGAAGTTGAAATGACAGGAGACAGATTATATTTAGGAGCCTATTTGCCGCTGCGTACGTCTACCTTTGAGACAGCAGCCTTCTAGAAGGATTTTCCCTGAAAAAAATATTAATTTTACTGTGATGGGAGTGCTACCCAAATGTCATACATGCTATCTACATTTGGAATGAGTAGGATAGGGTTACTGATAATCTCTTGAGTCGCTTCGGTAATCCCTCTAACTGACTTTTTTGGAGAAGGTCAGTAATTCTTCAATTAAGTCATGAGCCAGTAGTGCAACTAGCCAGAACAGGTGTTTGCCTCGAATCACTTTAACTTAGTGAACAATCTGACAACACGAACGATGAAAACTTCAACCCCTAACGAACCTAAAACTCGTAGCTTACTCTGGAAACAGTCAGCGATCTATTTTTTACTTCCCCTATTTGGTGCAGGGGTAGCGATCGCGGGCGATCGCCTGATCTCTTCGGATATGGTTAAAATCGCGCCAGCTGCAGCACAGACTGTGAGCACATCTCCTCAATCAACGCTGGCTCAGGCTCCCAACAGAAGCAGTGGGATTCTGAATTCTTCGGACCCCAACTTTGTTGTTAATGTCGTAGACCAGATGGGGCCAGCGGTTGTTCGGATCGATTCATCCCGAACTGTTAGAACCAAAACCCCGGCAATTTTTAACGATCCGTTTTTCCGTCAGTTCTTTGGTTCCGATTTTCCTACCCCCCCTTCAACCCGGGTTGAGCGCGGCACAGGTTCAGGCTTCATTATTCGACCTGACGGATTGATTTTGACCAATGCCCATGTGGTAGATGGGGTCGATGCTGTAACCGTAAAGCTGACAGACGGACGAGAATTGAAAGGAAAGGTGTTAGGAACGGACTCCCTGACCGATGTGGCCGTAGTCAAGGTGGAAGCGACTAATTTACCTACCGTAAAAGTTGGAAATTCAGACCAGTTGAGACCCGGTGAATGGGCGATCGCGATCGGCAATCCCCTAGGGCTGGACAATACCGTTACCGTGGGTATCATCAGCGGTACCGGTCGTAGAAGTTCTCAAATTGGGGTCTCAGACAAGCGGGTGGGCTTTATCCAAACAGATGCAGCCATCAACCCTGGTAACTCTGGGGGGCCTCTGCTCAACCAGCGGGGAGAAGTAATTGGAATGAATACTGCCATTATCGGGGGAGCACAGGGGTTGGGCTTTGCGATTCCCATTAATACGGCCCAGCGGATTGCGAACCAACTGGTTGCCAAGGGACGAATCGACCATCCCTATTTGGGTATCCAAATGACAACGCTTACCCCCGAACTCAAAAAGCAAATTAACAGCGCGCCTGACAGCAACATCACTGTTAGGGAAGATCGGGGCGTTGTTGTCATTGGTGTCATGCGAAATTCCCCCGCTGCTAAGGGCGGCATCAAAATTGGGGACGTGATTCAGAAAGTGAACGGTCGGGTTGTAAATACAGCGGACGATGTTCAGCAGGCAGTTGAGAACAGTTCTGTTGGCGGCAATCTTCAAGTCGAGTTAAGCCGCAATGGGCAAACCCAAACGCTGTCGCTACAACCGGGGGCGTTTCCCACAAAAACTGCCCAGTCTGGACAGGATAATTAAGGATCTGGGTTCCCTTCTAGAGATCCTTTGGGGATGGAGGGGGTTCGCCGAAGGTCTCAACCGCACGGTGAACCCTCCTGGTCGGGGGGCGAAGCCCCCACGTCCCCATCCGCCTCCCTTATTCTTTAGATGGGTACTTTAGATTTGTATAGAGTGAAGTCAATTTTCTACCGATATTGCCATGACTGAACCTTTGAAGGTAATTGAATTAGGGAATCCGGTTTTACGGCAGCAGGCGCGGCCTGTTTTCGATGTGCTGAGCGATCGCATCCAAACCCTGGTGGATGATCTGATCGTGACCGTTCAAAACTCCAGTGGAGTGGGCATTGCGGCTCCCCAGGCGGCCCACAGCGATCGCCTTTTTATCGTGGCATCCCATTCCAATCCGCGCTATCCCACTGCCCCCGAAATGCAGCCAACCGCGATGATTAATCCCTGCATCCTCTCCCAATCCAGTGAAACAGTGAAAGGCTGGGAAGGTTGTCTCAGCATTCCGGGGATCCGAGGTCTAGTGCCCCGATACCAGACGATCGAAGTTGAATATAGCGGGCGAGATGGCAAGCAATATCAGCAACAATTGACTGATTTTGTTGCCCGCATCTTTCAACATGAATTGGACCATCTAGACGGCATTGTGTTTTTAGACCGCGTCGAGAGCACCCAGGACCTGATGACGGAACAGGAATACCAGCGGCTAACGAAAGAATAGATAGCGAAATCCAATTGCAAATAAGAAGACACCGTATAGCTTTTTCATGATTTCGCTGCTGATAAAGGGTTGGTTCGCAAACAAGGCTCCAAATAGGTTCCCGATCAGTAGCCCGACGGCAATGACGATCGCATGTTTAATATTTAAATTGCCATTGCGGTAGTAGACGAGCGCAGCCAACAGCCCGATCGGTAGAATTTGGGCTGCAACCGAAGTCCCAGTAGCAAATTTTTGATCTATTCCCAGTAAAATTACCATTGCTGGCACCATAATTGCGCCACCGCCAATCCCAAACATTCCCCCCGCAACGCCAGCAACCAAGCCGATTAACAACAGTTGAACAATCAGGTTAGACATCTTTGTGCTTCCTCAGGCTGAGTTTTTGTGGAGTCAATCATACGCTAGTCCAACAAAAATAAAGTTTTGCAAGGGGTGGAGGGGTGGAATCCCTGTTTAGGGACGAAGCCCCCACCCCCCAGGTTGTAAAATTTAGGATTTGCCACACTAGACACCCTAGACAACGGTTAACAAGCAAAGTAGGAGTGCTTCCGTCCACTCTACTACTGCGCCATAGGTGTCCCCTGTCTGCCCACCCAGCTTGTGGTTAAACCAGGCCCCCGTGAGCAGGGCGATCGTTGCGCCGCCGCCCCCAACTACCCCCGCCGCCAACCCATGGTTTTGGGCTAAACCTGCGGCTAAGGCGCTTAGACCCAGTAGCAGTAAAAGGCTGGGTAGCCCCTCCCAGATGGAACGAATAGCCGCTTTGTGGAATGCACCTTTGCCCTCTGGCTTCAGGTAAGGATAGCGGGCGATCGCGACCAGTTGGCCCCATCTTCCCCAGCCACTGGCCGCCATTAGTGCCAACCAGCGATAAGTGTGCAAATCTGATAGGGCAGCGGTCTTCAGTAGCAAGATCAGTACGGCCACCATTGCGCCAAAGGCTCCTGTGCGGCTGTCTGCCATAACCTGCAACCGCCGTTGAGGATCCATCACCGCCAGCCCATCAGCAGTATCCATCGCGCCATCCAGGTGTAGACCTCCGGTAATGCCAACCCACATCGCCACAATTAAAGCACTCCGAGTCAGGAGGGGCATGCCCAATGCTTCCAGCCCCAGGTCTACCAGCCCCAGCCCCCCTCCTATTGCCAATCCCACCAGCGGCACCCAGCGAGCAATTCCCTGGAATTCCAGTTGCCAGTGATGGGGAATGGGGATGCAAGTATAAAAAGCAATTGCTCCTAACAGGGTAAAAAGGGATCTCTGTAGGGACTCCTTTAAACGTCCCCCAAGGCCTACGTTCAGGGGCTTTGACATAGATCCCCGAACAAAGAAATTTTTATTCCGCAAAATGTTATTTTTTTCAGCATAACAACTGAGGCGAACACCTGGCTTGCAGAAAGATAATTTTGCAGTCTAGTCCTTTTCAACTTTGATTTTGTGGGTTTGAGCATAGTGGTGGATGGTTATTTGGGGCTGACAGCTCCCAAAAAGGTTCTTGACAGCCCCCTCATTTTCTCCAGTACGATCGAAGTAGTTGTTCACCAGGACTATTGCCATCGGTTGAGAACCCTAAGATATTCCGTGGAAAAGGTTTTATAGATTTCAGTGATCCCCTAAATTTCTTCTAAGGGATGGTTAGTTTCCTTTTCAGGTAATTCAGTAAATTTCGTTAGGGATCCATCTAAAAACATAGGATAAAATTGTTTCGTAGATCACCGATTCAGTAAAAACCGTTCTCAATCTACCCTCTTCTTTCTAAGTATTTTCCTCTTGGGGTAGAGATCAATTATCCGGTTGTAACCTCCATTGCTTCTCGCTGATTCCTCGAAAGGCTTACGATTCAAAGTTCCTCAGCATCAAAATGACCCCCTGTTGAGGTTTACTCTCGGTTGATGAAGAATTTATTATCCAAGCCCCACGCTCATTTAGATTAGAGGCATCCTCTCCATGAGTCATGATCCACCCCGCAGTCAGCGCATTCCTGCCCCGTGTATTGTTGATACCGGAACAATTGTTAATAAGCAGGATATGCACCGGGTACTTGCTGACCTGACCCGTGTTCGTTATATCCACAGGCAGGATGGCGTTCTCACCAGTGAAGGAGAAGGGTATGTGCTTGAGGTCTTTGCCGATCCGCAACGATCGACGCTGATTGCCAATCACACTTTATACATCAATGTTCAGAGCTTTGATTATCTAGAACTGGGGCAGTCTGTTGAGCAGGAACCCTGGTTTGATCTGATTCAGGACGATCGCCAACTGCGGTTGATCCCCCTTTCTAACCCCCTGCAAGAACAAACCACCCATCGCCTCAATGTGGCGGCTTTAGAAGCAGTTGTTGCCGAAGTGCTGTCTGCTAACTGGGATGTTCAGATTGATGATGAGGAACATTTTTCGTTCTAAAACTTATTCATAAGCAGTCTACAGTAAGTCTAAAGTGCGTAAAATTTGTTCGTCCTGCTCCTAAGACAGGCAGTGCTCTGTCAGAATCAGGAGGATGAACTATTTTCAGACAGATTAGACATTGAATAAGCGTGAATTTTCCTTTAAGTGTCAGGCGCATTGCTGCGATACCCATGCGCGGGCAGGTTTATTTTCGACTCCCCATGGGCTGGTGGAGACTCCCCGCTTTATGCCAGTGGGAACCCTGGCCAATGTAAAGACGGTCACCCCCGATCAGTTGCGGGCAACCGGGGCGCAGATGGTCTTAGCGAATACCTACCACCTCCATTTACAGCCTGGAGAAGAGATCGTGGCTCAGGCAGGGGGGTTGCACCGCTTCATGGCCTGGGATGGCCCAATTTTGACCGACTCTGGCGGGTTTCAGGTATTTAGCCTGAGTGAAATGCGGCAGATTTCTGATGAGGGCGTGACGTTTCGCTCTCCCCGTGACGGAAAAATGATTCACCTGACTCCAGAACGATCGATCGCCATTCAGAATGCCCTGGGGGCGGATGTGATTATGGCATTTGATGAATGTCCGCCCTATCCGGCCAGTCGGAATAACGTCATGG
>JBAUTA010000124.1:0-4818 GCA_049581985.1 Kovacikia sp. | reverse complement strand
GTAGATGGGGGTGGGGGTGGGCTTCGCCCCCAGCCAGGGGTGGAACCCCTGCACCCCGTCCCCAATCTGCCCTGTTCGCTATTTAAATTGGTATCAGTATGACAGCAGAAAAATGATTGCTCAAGTGGAACCTTCGTCCAATGACCGAGCATGTCACCGCCGCGACCCAAAACCAGGCGCTAAATGCCTTTTTTCCCGGTATTGGGTCATCCTGCAGCAAGGATTAGCGGGTATCGATACGGTGCAGGTAAGGCGATTGCGCTATCTACCTGTCGGTTTGAAACCGAGAATTTGCGGCATAACGACCTTTCAACCCGTTAGCTGTTTAAACCGATCGTTGTCCCGCAGTTGATCAAAAGAAGGGTCCGTTTTTACGATTTCCTTAGTTTTTTCGGGATTGAGCTGAATGGCCTGTTGCAGGCTGTCCAGGGTCAATTCCAGATTGGCTTGAAGTGCATAGCTGCGTGCCCTCCCGAACCACGCCAGGAAAAAGTCGGGCTTAATTTGGGCGGCTTTTTCGTAGGCAGCGATCGCTTCCCCCAATTGTTGCGATTTGGCAAGAGCGGCTCCCTTGCCAAACCAGGCTTCGGAAAAATCGGGTTTAATTTGAATCGCTTTTTCGTAGGCAGCGATCGCCTCCTCCAACTGCTGCAATTTAGCCAGGGCAGCTCCCCGCCCAAACCAGGCCTTGGGATTTTCTGGCTCTATCTGAATTGCCTTATCGTAGAACGCGATCGTATCCTCATAGCGACCTTCAAAATAAAGTGCTTTACCCTGCTCCACATAATCATTGGCGGTAAACGAGAGTTGAGCATGGGTCGACTTCAACAATTCAAGTTGCTTGGTGAGAGCATGAATCTTCTGTTGGGTTTCTGGGGGAGCAGACTCGCGAATTGGCGAAGGGGTTATTTGGGAAAGCTCCTGAATGATTTGATCCTTTTCCTTTTGGGCATCCAAAACCAGGCTCTTTAGCTGAGAAAGCTGCTCCAGAAACTCAACCCCTAGCTTTTCAATTTCTTGCCTGAATGCCTCTGCCTGTTCCTTCAGTTCTGCTGCAATTTCCTGCTCAAACTGCTTTTCTACTTCTTCCCGGAGTTGCTGCTTGGTATCTCGGGTGATCTGATTAATCACACTCCGGCGAATGAACCAAACACCCACTGCCGCTAGGACAGGTAACAAGGTCAAAACACCCAGCAAAACGTTAAGCAAACTGGTTGTATGGCTAAATGCCCGATCCACTTCTGTCTGAATCTGGGCACGAATAGTGAGGCTTTTCTCCAGATCTCCTTCGACAAGATCCTGGAGTTGTTTGTCTTCCCGCAAACGCTCCAGCTTCTCCCAAAATGAATTGGTATAGGGCGAGGGATCTTTAAGCTGTTCAGGGGGGATTGATGGGAGTTGTTCCACCTGGGCGACCGCTGTTCCGGTCAGCAGGAATAAGACAAGCAGTGCCGTTAACATCGCCATGCTAACGCCTGTTACCAGAATTTTCCAGCGTCGATCGTCCCCTTTCATCCAACCACCTGATAAATAAAACGAAAATTTGCCCAGGCGCTCATATCTAGTGCAAAGGTATCAGATGAAATTCCAGCCAGTTGCAGGGTAGAGTTACTTGCCTGATTCAAATCATGCAGAACTGCCTGGGCAACTTCTAGGGGATTTTCAGGGATATGAAGTGCTGGTACATTCGCCGTTGGACGGGATGCAGTTCCAAGCGCTAGCAGGGTTTGGGTAAAAGGGGCACGACTACAAATCAGATAGGTTTCGGTAAAACCTGTTGGACCACGGAGCACCCACGGAAAGGAATGGGGCGTTTGCGGGAGCGTTAAAGTTTCCCCGGCGGCAATGCTGCCAAAGGTCTGTTCCAAACTGGGGTCAGGTTGGGGAGGAACGGATTCCCCTTCGATCGCAAAGGCTGACCTGTCCTCAGATGAATGATTGGGGTCAAGTAAGGGCGAGGAGAGGGTGATTAAATTGCCGCCACTCTCTAAGCTCAACAGAATAAAGTAAATCCGTTGAGAGCTTTGATTTTGCACGCGATACTGGATTTGGCTACCCACCGGTAGACTGAGCAAGTCAATGGCATCGACGCTGACAGCAGCAGGTGAGGAAAAAATACCTTTAGCAGAAGTCGCAGACAAAGTTTTGCGTTGTTGCAGGGATTGCACCTTCGGGTCGAGCCGCTCCAGGGTTGCCTGAACTGGCAGGAGGGAAGATTTTTCGTTTACCGTCAAATTGAGTAATTTAGCCGCCAATAGGGTTTGTAATTTGGGAACCAGGCGGCGGATCGCAACTTTAACCGCTTCCCCACCTTCTCCAGCGGTGTTAGGGATGGCATCCTGCCCCAGGGAAAACAGCCCGTAGCTGCTCTGAGTCATGCTGGGGGCGGCAACAATTCCTGCAAGATTGGCCGCAGAAGCAACCTGGGTGGGCGGTGGATTCTGGATTTTACTAAACAGGTAATCGGCAGATTGTTCGCCAGCGATCGCCGATGACATCCGTGGAATAGCCGTGAACGCGCTCACCGCATCAACTCGTTCAATTCGCTCCAGATTACTGTCTAGGGCCACGGTTAACCCAATATTTCGGGGTAACACCCGGATCCGTTCTCGAACAAATTGGCCTACTTTTAGAACAAATTCCGCCTCACTCCCCTCTGATGGAGTACGGTAGAGCCTTGCTTTTGCCACTAATCCATCATGGGACAGGAGTTGCAGGTAGGGATCCGCTGCAAAAGATTTACCAGCGTTTTGTTCATCCACAAGGGCCAGCAGGGAAGTTGGCCCAATTTGCTCCAGTAGGTTGGCGGGCAATCCACCTAACCAGATTAACGCCGTTCTCCCATCATCCTCAACTTCTTGCAGCACTCCGTCTACTGCCGATGCTGGGGTGGGTATAAGATAGTAGGCTGCCAAGGGCGAATCCTTACTTTTCTGCCCTCCAAGTTGGGGTTGCTGTTCCTGACTCGCCAATTGTTCTACCTGTTCTTTTGTCCGCCGTAGAATTGTCCGCAGTGTGGTTGCTGGAGTCGCCTGCCAGATTTGCTGGGTTAAGGAGTAGGTAAATAATCCGGCATTAAGCCGATCCCATCGGGCTTCGGTTGCCAATTGGTCAGGTCTGGCAGCAGTTAGTAAAACGCCAGGGACAGGGGGACGCCCAGCAGAATTGGTAGATCCCTGGTTTAGCAGCTTTACTTGAAATGCCAATGCTGCTTCGCTGGAACGTACCGGGAAGGCGGTGGGACGGGCACGAACCCTCAGATTGCCTTGCAGCGATTTCCCTGAATAGAGGTAACTGGTGTCTAGAACGGTGGTGGCTTTTTCGGCACGCAGCGATCGCAGCAGCAACCAGAGCGTGTCTTCAAGCAAATCGTTGGCGATCGGGGCTTCCCCCTCAGAAACCCCATCATCTATTGGCACTAGACTGTTCTGAACGGCACCGCTAGAAGTATCCACAATCACAGTACTGCCGTAGCCACTGAAGTGAAAGACCACCACATCCTCTGCTTTTGCCTGTTCAACCAGGTGGCTGACAAAAGCTGTCTCGATCGCTGCTCGCGTCGCCTGCTGATCGATCAGAGTCAGAATATCCTGCGGCTGAAAACCAAAGCGGTAGATCAGCAACTCCCGCTGCAGTTCAACATCGGTAACACATCCACTGAGGGGATTACTACCATACTGGTTGATACCGACCAGCAATGCCAGCTTCCGGGGAGTTGGCGTAGCTAAAGCTTGTTGGTAACGTTGTATAACAGGCGACAGCCCAATTTCGCCAGCGCTCCATGCCGCTAACGCTAATCCCGTCTGCTGTAAAAAATTCCGCCGCTTCAACCCCATTCTCTTATTTCAGCATTAAAACTGCGATCGTGTCCCAGAAATCTGTGTGTAAATCTTGAACTCTCCCTTTACTTTTATAACAAGAGACGCTACGGCCCAATCCAAACTTCAGTCTGTCGCAAAACCTTCGACCCATTTCATCCGGTTGGACTTTCCTGATCCCATTTTCTGATGTTTTGTAAGGATCTGGGCGGAATTGGCTACCTACTTATAACCTCAATTTCCCAATCCCTAATTTCCCAATCCCTGAGCCTGGACCCAGCAAAATCGCTTTTCAGCGGTAACCCCTGTTTAGATATGCCACACTCTGTTAACAAAGACCTAAAATTTGATATATTCTTAAGGGCTATTGTTTTTTGGCGGCATAGCCAAGTGGTAAGGCAAGGGTCTGCAAAACCCTCATCCCCCAGTTCGAATCTGGGTGCCGCCTTTAAGGTATACTGTACATTTGTTGTGACTGAGCACATTATATTGTGCAGTTTGCAAATGAGTTGTGCAATCGCACTTTTTTAAGTGTTTTTGCTTATTACAAATGAGTTGTGCAATTAAATAACTTGTAGTGCAAAGCATTCAAAGAACGCTTGAAAGCATTTCAAACTAATGGTTTCTGCTGATTCTCGTAACTGAGACAAGAGCAAATAAATAGCGCAGATTTACCTGTTAGAAAATGAGTTGTGCAGATTTACCGCAATTTGCAAATGAGTTGCTCAGTCGTAGTGATATCAAGTAGCTCCTGATGTCATTTGCCCTTGTCAAATCCATTAGATCGCTGCATCAAGTCGCTAGAGTATCCCTGCTGACCCATACAAGCGTCTGAGCATTGCAAGAATCTTTTCGCCATAATCAGCTTTGGCTGACCACCGATGGCTGAGTTGCTCTACTCTGGGGGATACTCCTCGAGTGACAACATGAAACCGTGGATCAACAACTTCCTGCTTCAATGGTTCCTCATTGGCATAAGCTTTCAGGTGTTGGACATGGG
>JBAUTA010000123.1:0-2183 GCA_049581985.1 Kovacikia sp. | reverse complement strand
CCTTTTCAAGGGTGTGAGGTACAGTGAGGGTGCTTCGCGCTCACCATACCTCACATTTCTGTATTTCACCCAAGCGCAAACCGCTATACCCGTAAAGCAAAAACGGGTAGCCCTTCGACTACCCGATAATTGAACCTGCAAAGATTTAGAGACTAGACTGACACAGTTTTCTTACTGACCTGAGCCAATTCTCCCTTGGCATACTTTGCAGCATACTCTTCAAGCGTGACCTGTTTGATCTTACTGGCATTACCCGCCGTTCCAAAGGCGGTATAGCGCTCAGCACAAACCTTCTGCATATATTTGATAGAAGGTTTCAGGAAGTGACGGGGGTCAAATTCCTTAGGATTGGCAGCCAACGCTTCACGCACGGCGGCAGTAATTGCTAGACGATTATCAGTATCGATATTGACCTTACGCACACCGCTCTTGATGCCCTTTTGGATTTCTTCAATCGGTACCCCGTAGGTTTCGGGAATAGCACCACCGTACTGATTGATTAGATCAATCAAATCCTGGGGTACGGAGGAAGACCCATGCATCACCAGGTGGGTGTTGGGTAAGCGGCGGTGAATTTCTTCGATACGGCTGATTGCCAGAATTTCACCCGTTGGCTTGCGGGTAAACTTATAAGCACCGTGGCTGGTTCCAATTGCAACCGCGAGCGCATCCACCTGAGTTTGCTCAACGAAGTCCACGGCTTCATCAGGGTCAGTCAGCAGTTGGTCGTGGGAGAGGGTGCCCTCAAACCCGTGACCATCTTCCTTGTCGCCCTGACCCGTTTCCAGAGAACCAAGACAGCCCAGTTCACCTTCAACGCTGACACCGATCGCATGAGCAACTTTTACCACTTCGCTAGTTGTGCTCACATTGTATTCAAAGCTTGCGGGGGTTTTGGCGTCTGCTTCCAGGGAACCATCCATCATCACACTGCTGAACCCATTCTTCATGGCTGAATAACAGGTGGCAGGTTCATTCCCATGATCTTGGTGCATCACGATGGGAATTTGGGGATAGGTTTCGATCGCAGCCAGAATCAGATGACGGAGGAAATTTTCGCCAGCATAGGAGCGAGCACCCCGTGAAGCTTGCAGGATCACAGGGCTATCGGTTTCTGCCGCAGCCTTCATGATTGCCTGAATCTGCTCCATATTATTTACGTTGTAGGCAGGGATGCCGTAACCATTCTCTGCAGCGTGGTCAAGCAGCAGCCGCATTGGTACGAGCGCCATAGACAGTCCTCCTGTTTAGTTGTAGTCAGCGAGTTATATACAAGATTAATTCTTACGATAATCTTAAGATACTTTTTGCCTTAGGGGCAGGGGTAATCGATGGAATCAGAAAGTTAATAGGCAAAAATTACTATTTAATTTACTTATAACTCACAACGATGACCCGCAAGCGCTTAATTATCGAAATGGGTATGGGGATCGACCAACATGGGCAGGAACCCACTGTTGCGGCTGCCCGAGCAGTCCGGAATGCGATCGCCCACAATGCCCTCCCCGGAGTTTGGGAAGTCGCAGGTTTGAGCGATCCCAACCAGATGATTGTGGAAGTGCAGGTAGCAGTCCCGTACCCAGAGCAAGTACAAGCAGCAGAAGTGCTGGGGGTTTTACCGTTTGGGCGCAAAACCCTCAAAGTTGAATCTGGTGGGATGATTGTTCAGGGACGGGCAATTGCCTCGCTTAACGACAAAAACGATGAAATGCTGATTGCCATCGCTGCGGTCACGGTTTCGATCGAAACCGAGTAAACCAGTCGTTGAGTAAATCAGTTGTCTAGTAACTCAGTCCTTAGCAGTGGCCAGGGTCAGATATCAGCATTCAGAAAACAATAGGACCAGTCTCCTGAGTCTTCCACCTATTTACCTACCTACTTGCTCACCCTGCCGATCTCTCCACTCTTAACAAACATAAAATAGAGATTCACTCGGAGTCTGAACCCAACGACCAATCGGCTAAAAGCCAAATACTCTACCGCTGAACTAAAAAATCGCTGAACTAAAAATATGGGTCGCCCGGGATTCGAACCCGAGACCAGTCGGTTAAAAGCCGAATGCTCTACCGCTGAGCTAGCGACCCTTGTTAGCATGATTGCACGCCGTTAATAAAGCTAACACAAATTCAGGGCTAAATAGCTGAACCTGATTAAATTAAAGATAATTTTGCCTGGGTAGGGTG
>JBAUTA010000122.1:0-2802 GCA_049581985.1 Kovacikia sp. | reverse complement strand
GCGATTTTGCCTGATAAAGCAGAATGAGAGACGCAATCGCCGCCCCAAACATCATCCCGATCAAGGCGACCTTAAACGGTTCCTGAGTCCAGATATCATTTTGAATAATATTGCCAAGCACATCATTTGCCAGCGCCAATAGGACTAGACCTACAACGCTTCCCGTTAACAAGCGACCCAGTTGGACATGTTCTTGTCCAACCCCTGCGGGAATCTTATTCTGGCTCCCTGCAAGGCGACGCTGACGTACCTGCAGCGCTCGATTGACCACAACACCCAGCAACGGAAAGACAACAATGACGGCGATCACTGGATGCAGTAGCAAAATTACATCATTCAGTTCCATAAAATACCTCCAAGAAATAGGAAAGATTACTCCAAAGGTTGGGAGGAACTGGTTTTAAAGATCAATCTGGAGTTCTCCACTGCAAGATTGGCTAAACCAGTCCTATCCCTCTCTGAACGTTTGCGTGAATCCTCAGTTTTGGAGATGCGTAATCCTTACTTCACTTCACTGGCAGGAAACTCAGCCACCTTACCCTTCTTTACGGCAACGACGACATCATAGGTAGCGCAGTATGAAAACGTAGTATCGTTGGCTTTGTTGTATAGGTTAACCACCATTCCGGCTCCACCGGGTTGCACAGCAAGCGGCAACAGATCCCCAAAGAAAAACCGACGGAGTTGGTCGCCACTGCCAGCCTGTCCTTTATTCTTGGTGATGAGTTCAATTTCCTTCTGTGGCGTTAAACCCGTCGGACCTTTCATCTCTTTCATTTGCATTTCTTGGGCAGATGCCTGGGCGAGGTGAGGATTTACCGCTCTAAGCGGAGCATCCCAAACCGTCACTAAACCGAGTAGGGCAACACTGGTAAGGAGCGTCGTAATTTTCATTTTGTGTCCTTTTGTAGAAATGAAACTTTACCTAAGCTTGACCCTGAGTGATGAAGCTTAGCTGAAGCCAATCCAGAAGTTCTCTGAATTTATTCCTCCAGAACACTCAGCTAAAACTTATTGTTTTCTCAGGTAAGCATGGTTTAATACGCTCCTGGTATTTTGAAAACACTTGGGTTGGCAGCAAAACCGAAACTGCGCCAAAAGCGTACTACCAACAGAGAGCATCCCTATTCCCGCTATCCCGACTTGGCAATAGGATTTCAGAATAACAAGAGCAGGCTGTCCAGGAGATGATTAAGGAGCAATAACGGTGCCTGAGTCCATTCTTATGGGCGCATTACAAGCTTCATTACAAGAATGCTATTGTGACCAACTTGACTAAAACAAAGCGTTTAATTCGCAACATTCCTGGACAAACCTTCCTCTGGATCGCTGTTTTGATCTTTGGTGCGTCCAGTGCCGTAACTCGGAAGCTCACAGAAATTGGAGCTCAGCATTTTATGGATGGTCGTAATCCAATTTCACTGTGCAACGTGCTGTTTGTAGGTAATCTCTGTGCCCTGCTATTTTTTGTGATGATCTACTGGCGTCAAGTAAGCCGCGAAACGCTGAGACGGCTAACGAGTCGGGAATGGTTCGGTTTGGTTATGGTAGCGATCCTTTCGGGTGCTTTGGCACCTGGATTAATCTTTCAGGCTCTCTCGCTAACGGGGGTGAGCAATGTCGTTTTAGTTGGGCGGCTTGAGCCGCCTCTAACCCTTGCTCTGTCCGTCTGGTTTTTGAGAGAACGGGTCAATGTTTGGGAGGTCGTGGGGGCGATCGCTGCCTTTATCGGCGTAACGCTGACCATTGTCCTTCAACCGCCCTCTGCTACCGGGATGACGATGGGCGTGATGGGCGTGTTCAGCATCGGCATTGGCGAACTGCTTACAGCTGCAGGAGCGATCGCCCTAGCGACGGCTACCATCATCGTCAAAAAACGTCTTGCTCGCGTTCCCTCGGGTTTTTACAGTATTTTTCGCACCGCGCTTGGAACAGTGGTTTTTTTCGTCACAGCCCTAGTGCTCTATGGCCGCGATCATTTCATGGATGTGTTTTCACCCTTTTTGTGGCAGTGGATGCTTCTATACGGAGCCGTAATTGTGGTTGGAGGGCAGTCCTTTTGGATCGCTGGTCTGAGGTCTTCCACCGTATCTGTGGCTTCCTTGGTGGCTTCTTTTACGCCGATTGCGGGCATCCTCTTTGCCTATCTCATTTTGGGCGAAACTCCTACTCAAGCTCAATATATAGGCGGCAGCATAATTTTAGGAGGGATTACCCTAAGTCAGATTGGCATTCAGCGTAAGATGAGCCCTACCGGCTCTATGCAACAAAAGGCTGTAGAAAACAGCGTTGGATTTAAGGGGATCTAGCACTTTCTGTTTGAATTCTTGGGAAGTACCCCCATCTCTCGCTTCAGGAAAAGAACGTTTTCAGTGCTATGGAGAGGGAGGAAAGGTTTTCGCTATCGTTGAGTTAACCGTTCTGGTATTCACCTATGCGTGCAATGCTACTGGAAGCACCTAATCAGCCCCTGCGGGCGATGGAGATACCGATACCCACCCCTAGCCCTACCCAGGTTTTGATTCACATTCATGCCTGTGGTGTCTGTCGGACGGATCTTCATGTAGTAGATGGAGAACTGACTGAACCCAAACTTCCCTTGATTCCTGGACACCAGATCGTGGGTACGGTGGTAGCGATGGGAGAGCGTGTAGAGCGGTTTGCGGTTGGAGAACGGGTAGGCGTTCCCTGGCTTGGGTCTACCTGTCGCCAGTGCCGCTATTGTCAAAGCAGACGCGAAAATCTCTGTGAACAAGCCCAATTTACGGGCTATCAATTGGATGGAGGTTATGCCGAATATAC
>JBAUTA010000121.1:0-5384 GCA_049581985.1 Kovacikia sp. | reverse complement strand
ACCCTACAACGCGCTAAGGGATGGGCGATACTTTTTGGTGTAGTGCTACTGGATACGGGACTGGTTGATAACCCAAGGCACGCAGTGATAGGAGAGGGAATATTACGACGTGTTTCTGAGGATGGATAAGGGATCGATTTAGACTAAGCTGGACGGTCACATCCCAAGTTCAAACAATTCCTACGGGAGAGACTATGGCTACTAACTACATCTTGTTCATTCATGGCGTGAACACTCGTCAGCAACGGGAGGGTAAGGGCTATTCTCATGATTTATTTGGTCTGATACAAAGCCAAAATCAGAAATTAAACCCTAGCTCTACTCTGAAACAAGTTGAACTCTATTGGGGAGATTTAAATAAAGGCCCAGAGGACCAACTGCGAAATGATCTAGAGCATTCAAAAGACTGGAATAAGTTTTGGTTCAAGGATTTTCGCCTAAATCAGCTTTTGCAATTTGCTGGGGATGCAGCGCTCTATACCAGTCGTTATATGGGCTCGAAAGTCGTTGCTAGTCTATTGAGTCAAATTGAATCAGGACTTACTGATTACCAGGAAGATGATCGGGTTCACCTTGTTACCCACAGTTGGGGAACAGTCATTCTGTTTGATGTGCTATTTGCAAGCCGTTGGACTGACCCAACAATTCCGGGCTATCAGAACGTCCAAACCATTCGTAATACCTTTTTTGGCATCAAGCCCAACCCCTTTGAAGGCATCAAAATTGGTAGTTTGCACACCATGGGATCTCCAATTTCCATCTTCAGCCTGATGGATGTGCAGCAAGGGGTTGATGAAACAGCCACAGAGTCCGCTAGTAGTCACGACATTACCCCACGTCTTCAGACGCTATTGAAGAATCTGGCTGAAGCGCAAAGCGGAAAGGTGCTACCATGGCGAAATTTTGCTCATCCTGGCGACCCAATCGCCTATCCTCTGTCGATCACATTACCCAGAATGGTGGATGGAGAAAACAAGTATCTCGACATCCAAGATGTGATCACGCATAATGCTGATCTATTTGACTTCCTGACTGAGCCAGTAAGCCAGAACGTACTGGCACTGCTTCACGGTGGTGACGCACATAGTAGTTATTGGAAAAGCCAAGAAGTTGCTCAAAGAATTGCTGAGGAGATCCATCAATTGTCCAATTGATATAAGCAATTCTCAGGAGGTTTTTAGACCCGTTGTTTTAGTCTGCGGAAATGCACATCCACACCGTTGAACGACTGCGGACTAAATCGAACTCAGCACTCTGATTTGATAAATTTTTAGGGTTCCCAAAGACTACAGAGGAACTTGCTTGTACGGTATAGCTATACCGTACTTTTAGTACAACCCTCTTCTCCCTCTATAACCGAAATTTCTCACCGAATACCCCTGCGATGTCCCTTATCCCTCCGCAAGAGCTTTTCGCTGCGCTTCGTTCGCAGCTTTTCGAGCAGCCTCGAGAAATTTTTCCGAGGCGAACGCACCGCGTTCTTTGATGACCTCGATAACCCTTGCTGCATACTCCTCCGGCTCAGCTACAGCAGCCAGGCTGGTAAAGTAGACGGGCAGGACTTTCTCGTCATTTATCCCGACCTGCCAGGAGCCCGCCTCGTCTGCAAAGAAAATGATCTTGTCGCTGTCGGTATCGAGCTGTGCCAGCAACTCGAACAGGAGGTCCATGGCGGAATGAACTTCCGCATGATGTCCCTGAGCACTGAGTTCAACACATTTTTTAAAGAGCTGATTGCACTTGCTGATCCAGAGCTCGGTGCCCTCGGACCTCTCCATGAAGTTCTTGGAGTTGACACTAAAGGACTCATAGTATTGGCCCGCCAGACTCTCAGCGTGGAAGTTTTGTACGGCTTCAAGCAGCCCATGCGGTGCCGCGCTCTTTCTTGAGGGAGACGGTAAGTCAAGCGTCGTGAGGTCCACATGCGCACTGAAAACGGACACAACGCCGGAGGCAGGCAGCGCCTGGTATGCATCGCGAAGAACCTTCAGCAGTTCCTCTTTCTTCAGCTTGCGGAGTGCAGGCTCCAGTACTTCCCAATCAATTTGTTTTCTAGCCATAGCCCTGACCCTTAGATGCTTGGGTAACAGATAATTAAGTTGCACTTCGCGTGAGATTTGCCTTACCAAGTTGCTGAATCTTATAGTGCTTCAATAGCTTGAACATTAGACCCTGCCGTGTTTTAGGCTATCTTAGCGCTTAAGAGCTATCAAGATAGTTTTACAGCAGGGGGAGTGGTCATCTTTTCCGGAATTCACAAATAGTCTATCAAAGCGAAAAATCGTTCAATGACATTTTATTTTCAACTTCTATAGTTGTTGTGTTAGCGCCTAATCAATCCTGGGGCACCCATTATTAAAAGGCTATTTGATAATTTCCACCTAACTAGCTCCAGGGAAGACTAGGTAGAATAATTCAGTCTAATTGCTAGTTAGCCCGCGTGCGCGTGACTGGTATAGAGATTATGACGAAAGCAATCGAGATTCACAGCTACACAAAACTCTCGGCCGCTTACAACAACTACGATCCCGAAGCGTTAGTCGTCGCGGGGGCACTCATCACCCTGATCGTTGGCAAAGACAACTGGCTTCAGGTTGAGCACATTGGAAGCACGGCGGTACCTGGCTGCGCTGGCAAAGGGTACATCGACCTTCTCGTTATGTACCGGGATGGACACCTGGAGGTGGCGAAAAGGGTGTTGCAAGAACTGGGGTTCGAGCGGCAACGATCGCGAGATCCGTTCCCCGAAGACCGACCGATGCGCGTCGGCAGCGTGGTGCACAAGGGGAAACGGTATCTGATCCACGCTCACGTTGTTGCAGAGGCATCACCAGAGGTTAGCGAGCTGTTGAGATTCCGGGATCGACTACGGTCCGACGAACGACTACGCGCGGCCTACGAGGCAGAGAAGCGCCGGATTTTGGCGGCAGGGATCACCGACGGAGTAGACTATGCCAATAGCAAAGGCGAGTTCATACGAGGCGTACTCGCAGAGCAATGACGCGATGCGTTCGAGAGGTGTAGGCTCACTTGCGGTTGCACCGGAGCGGGGGCAGCCTTGGGGTTCATCGTTGAGCATAGTTCAAGGCACCAGGTTGCTAGCCTTTCAGGTTGCTAGCCTTTTAGGTTGTCCCAAAAGTGTTGCCTTCATGGGAATCATGCCCTAAAGTCTGCCGAAAACAGGAGGTCTCTGCCGTTACGATTAGGATGACAGCCATTCGATGCACAAGCCAATTTGTGAACAAGGAGGGTTAAGCCTCCCCGCAATGGATGCTTACTCCTAATACTCAGTGAACTGGAAAGGCAGGCAGTGATGGACAGTAGTAAGGGGGCAAATTCACTCAAGAACCTTCTGACACGGGAAGTGTTGTTAGACATGGCAGGAGAGCGCTCCTTTGCCCGTGGGGAAGACTACACTCGCCGCGGATACGTCCACGATTTGGCTTTGGAAGGTGATGGACTAACTGCCCGTGTCAGCGGAACTGAAGAATATTATGTGGAACTATGGGCAGAAGAAGGCGAACTCCGGTCCACCTGCACCTGCCCCCTGGGTGTGGATGACATCTTTTGCAAACACTGTGTGGCGGTAGGGCTGACTTGGCTTGCCACTCCCAATGTTGCCAAAACTCAGAAAAGTAGTGGCCCTGTCCAAAAACCCGTCACCATGCAGGAAGTGCAGCAGTTTCTGGTGCAGCAAGAGAAATCCACCCTGATTCAGTGGATTCTCGATCGCACGCAGCGAGACGATGACTGGCGGCAGCAGTTGCTGCTAAAAGTAGCAGCGCAGCGTCCCCAGGGCCTGGATTTGACCACCTTTCGGCGAGCTTTACGCGATGCTATCTCCATTCGGGACTTTATCGAATGGAAGGCAGCCAGTGACTACGCCGAAGGCATTGATTCTGTGCTTGATTCCCTCAAAGAATTGCTCAAAGACCATCCCCAGGCTGTCATCGAACTCTGTGAATACGCCATCCCCCTGATTGAGACGGCCCTGAATTCTGTGGATGACTCCAATGGCGAAGTGGGCGGTATCTTGGAAGAGCTTCAGGAACTGCATCTGGAGGCTTGCCAATTAGACCCACCTGACCCCATTGCCTTGGCAGACCATTTGTTTCAGGGTGAGATGGACAGCGGTTTCGGCAGCTTTTCCAACGCCATTGAAACCTACGCTCCGATCCTAGGGGAGGCAGGCATCGCCCACTACCGTGAGCTGGCTGAGTCGATGTGGCAGGAGTTCCCGGACCTTTCGCCGAAAGATGCTGGGGAATGGAATTACAAACGACGGAAACTGCAACGCATTTTAGAAACTCTGGCAAAAGCCAGCGGCGACATTGAAGCTGTGGTTGCCATTAAACGGCGGGATCTCTCAAACGCTCGTACGTACCTGGAAATTGCCCAACTTTATCTTCAGGATGGACAAAGCGAGCGCGCCCTGGAGTGGGCAGAATCAGGACTGAAAGCCTTCGACCGCCCCGACTCTGGTTTGAGAGACTTTGTGGTGGAAGAATATCACCGTCGGGGGCGTATTAAGGAAGCAATGGACTTGGTGTGGCAAGCCTTCACCCAATCAGTCACGCTGTCCAGCTACCAAAAGCTCAAAACTGAGGCTGAGCGGGTCAAGCAGTGGAAAATCTGGCGCGACAAGGCGCTTGCCTATATCCGGCAACAGTTGGAACCGCCAAAACCATCCCCCCAGCCTCCACAAGTAGCCCAGCCCAATTCTAAAACAACCCAGGCCAGACGGGTTGCCGCTTATCCAGCCTGGAATCCCCCTGGCATGTTCGCACGGGATCGCTCCCTTTTAGTGGAAATCTTTTTGTGGGAAGGGGAAGCTGATCTGGCCTGGAAGGAAGCCCAAGCAGGGGGCTGCTCAAAACAACTCTGGCTGAAGTTGGCAGAACGTCGCCAGCAATCCCACCCTGAAGATACCCTTCCTATTTATCAGCGAGAAATCGAACCGTTGATTCAGCAAACTCACAACGCTGCTTACGCTAATGCGGTTTCCTTCCTGCAAAAAGTGCATGACCTGATGGTTGCTCTGGATCGGCAAGCCGAATTTAAGGCCCTCGTCGCCCACCTCCGAAAGAGCTACAAAGCCAAGCGCAATTTCATCGTCCTGCTTGATAAGCAGAGATGGTAGCCTATGTCTCCCTTGCATCGTGCTTCTTTATTACCGACAATTTGGCAGAATATGCGAAAGGGAAAACAGCCTTTTTCTCTAGAGCGGTATGGCGACCTGCTGCGTTCGCAAACCATCTGCGAAGAAAGTCCTGGGATGATTCTGAAAGACTTTCGTACCCTGCTGAACTTTCTTCAAGAACAGGAGATATTGGTGAGCGGAGTGAATCAACTCTTGCAACTCAAATTTTTGCCAGATTTGAATC
>JBAUTA010000120.1:0-1996 GCA_049581985.1 Kovacikia sp. | reverse complement strand
TAGCAGAACTGGCTGATCAGCAGGTCACAATTCCCCAGAGTTCAGGGGTGGAATCTCTGAATGTGGCGATCGTCGCTGCCCTGATTCTGTATGAAGCAAAGCGGCAACGGACAGCCCCATGAGGGGGCTATTTGAGGAGTCACTCAAATCGATCCTGCCAGACTACCAGGGTTGATTGTCTAATTCAGACTGCTAATCCTCAGGAAGAGATAGTGCCAAGTTCTTTCAAGTAAACCCGACTAAAGGGTTCGTGGGCACCTAACTCATACTGCTCTATTAATCCTTTATGACGGATTGAGATATTATTGTGTTGCCGGATCACAACGGTCGCATCCTCCAACGCATCCCGCGCCAATGTCATTTCTACCTGGGTGGGATTATTCAAAATAACGATGTTGCTGCCGTAATAGAACATTCCTTCCTGGCTGAAGATCTCGTCCGGATACTCCGCGATCAGCAAATCGAGTCTGGGATTCCGCAAAAGATTTTGAACGTTTGTGTTGTAGTCAGGATGTAACTCTTTCTCTGCCCGGTTGATGAAAATGCCATCGCGGCAAACGGCTCCGATCGCCCAATCAGGATAACTCAAAAGAATGTGATCGATAATTTCCTGGAGTTCCTGAATCGAAATGCGATTAAAGGTAATGATTGGAATGCGGGCATCTGAGCCAGATTGGAAGAAGGTTTTTAGAATATAGGCAGGAACATTGACACTTTCCCCCATGGAAGGCTTTAAGTGCATGTAGATTCCCGGTGCGGCATTAATTTCGAGAATGCCAAAATCCTCGTCTTTCCATGATCTCGCCAGATTGCTGGTAATCACATCAATGCCCAGGCAAGTCAGCCGAAAATGTTGGGCAATGTCCTGGGCCAGGATGATGTTATCGGGGTGAATTGTGTGCGTGGCATCAATGCTGAGTCCGCCTGCCGACAGATTCGCAACTTTCCGCAGGTAAATCTTGCGATCGCGCTCCAATATGCTGTCTAACATTAGCTCCTGCTCTTCCAGATAACGATGCATGGCATCATCGATCTGAATTTTGCCGAGGGATGAGGTTGGGGTGTCCAGACGCGCCTGGGTACTATTCTCGTGCTCAATCAGGGCTTGAATGGTGGAATTCCCATCTCCAATCACATAGGCGGGACAGCGCTCGGTTGCCGCTACAAATCTGCCATTCACGCACAGCAAGCGGAAATCTCTACCAGAAATGCTTTTTTCAACAATCAGCCGGATCGGTTCCTCCGGTGGGATGGCATCAACGGCGCGATCGAAGGCTTGTTCCAGTTCATCGGCAGTTTGGATACCTGCGGTGACACCAATTCCCTTATGTCCGACGACCGGTTTAACGGCAACCGGATAACCAATCCGTTTTGCCTCTATGATGGCCTCACCCAGGGAATAAACAATATTACCCCTGGGAACGGGAAATCCAAGCGTGCCTAAAAATGCCTTACAGTCATCCTTGCGCGTTGTAAAGTCGGAGTCGAGATGGCTGTCTGAATCAAATGTGGTCGCAATTCCCCGTACCTGTTTCTTCCCGTATCCATATTGCATCAGCCCTTCATCCCACAGGTAAAACGTAGGAATTCCCTGACTTTGGGCCGTTTTCAGCAGTGCATAGACCGTCGGCCCTCCATAAACGGAATCCCGAAACAAGCGCTGAAGCACTTCAATGTGGTCACTAATCTGGAAGCGATGATTTTGCGTAATTGCCTCAAACCAGTCCCAAACGCAATAGACGATCGCTCGACCCGTGCGGGCATGGAGGGTTTGGACGGCAATTCGGGTGCAGCCTCTCCCGCAGGACTGCAAACTCCAGCGATCAAAGTGCAAATCCATATCCAGATTGCTCACTTCTGCCAGCGTTTTTGTAAACAACTGGGCATAGGAGTCGTAGGATTCCTCGCCTAAATGCGGGTAGTGTTTTCCAATGACCGCAACGTAATCGTCGATCGGGAGGGGGTCTACGTTTCCAGTCAGGGCAAAGTCAAAAAC
>JBAUTA010000119.1:0-12189 GCA_049581985.1 Kovacikia sp. | reverse complement strand
GCTGAATATTCAGCCAACCGTTTTAGAAAAGCCAGAAGCGGTGGCCTTGCCTCAGGTTACTGGAAAAGTTGAGTATCGGGGGGTCAGTTTTTCCTATCAGCCTGACCAACCAGTGCTCAAGCATGTGAGTGTGATGGCAATGCCGGGGGAGGCGATCGCGCTGGTGGGGGCTTCCGGTGCTGGAAAAACGACGCTGGCAAATCTCCTGCCCCGCTTCTATGACCCCCAGGAAGGGCAAATTTTAGTGGATGGAGTTGATATTCGAGATATCACCCTGGCCAGCTTGCGCCGACAAATTGGTATTGTCCCTCAAGAAACCATTCTGTTTACGGGCACGATCGCCCAAAATATTGCTTTTGGGCAAGCTGAGTTTGATCAGCAAGCAGTTCAGGAAGCCGCCAGGATTGCCAACGCCCACCAATTTATTGTGGAATTTCCCCAGGGCTATCAAACCTGGGTGGGAGAAAGGGGCGTCAACCTTTCAGGCGGACAACGGCAACGCCTGGCAATTGCCCGTGCGGTGTTGCTCAATCCCCGTATTCTGATTCTGGATGAAGCCACCTCCGCCCTTGATTCAGAATCCGAGGCCCTGGTGCAGGAGGCATTAGAACGGTTAATGCAAAACCGCACCGTCTTCATCATCGCCCACCGACTCGCGACCGTTCGCCGTTCCGATCGCATCCTCGTCCTGGAACAGGGACGCCTGGTTGAGGATGGGACCCACGCCGAATTGCTAGACAAGGGCGGACGCTATGCCCGTTTTTATGCCCAGCAGTTTCAGGAGTAAGAGGGCTTGGGGGAAGGCTTCAGTGCTCTTCAGTGTGAAGGAAGTAGGTGTGTCATTCCTGATCGGCGGGGCTGGAAGCGCTGCCCCCCGCCTCGTGGGGTCCTAACTCCCCCCCACCCCCCGAAAGGGTCTGGGGTGAGGAGTTTGAGGCCAATGTAACGAGAATCCAGGGAAATCAGTCAAGTCCAATGCACCCTAAGCTTGAACCTAGGATGGAAGCCAGGTCCTGATCACGGCCCCAGCCTCGAAACGCAAGCCAGGATTTCGTTTGGAGGTGGGTAAAGGGGGGTTCCCCCTTTACCCACCTCCAAAACTTTCGTTTTAGTCTACAAGTAGGGCTATGGCTATATTGTTTATGCTTACGCTTAGACTGGGAATACAATCTCAATATAATTTCCCATGCAAGCTCCCAAGGAGCAAGATTTATGGAACCCCTCCTCGCTGCTTTTGTTTTATCACTGGTTGGCTATATCTTTGGTTCAATCAAAATTATTGATCAGGGAAATGAGGGGTTGGTTGAGCGGTTTGGGCAGTACCAGCGATCGCTGAAGCCAGGGCTGAATGTGGTTATTCCACTCATTGATAAAGTTTTCGTTGAATCAACGCGGGAGCAATTGCTGGACATTGAGCCCCAGTCAGCCATCACACGGGATAACGTTTCCCTCCAGGTCGATGCCATCATGTACTGGAAAATCCTGGATGTGCAGAAAGCCTACTATGCGATCGAGGATTTGCTGAAAGCACTCGAAAATTTGGTAATTACGACACTCCGCTCCGAGATTGGAAAAATGGACCTGCGGGAAACCATTTCTTTAAGAACCAAGATCAATCAGGCGCTGCTGCATGAATTAGATGAAGCGACGGAAACCTGGGGCGTCAAAGTAATCCGGGTAGAAGTTCAGGATATTAAGCTATCGGAGGAATTGCGGGCAGCCCTGGAAAAAGAGCGGACAGCGGAGAGTTTGCGTAAGGCTCAAATTTCTGAAACAGAAGGGGTCGTGGAATCTATTCAACGGCTATCCAGGGCTTTGCAGGCTCAACCAAACTCTGATGCCGTGCTGAGATACCTTTTTATGAAAGATTACGTCAACGCAAACGCCAAATTGGGTGAGAGTAAAAACTCTAAGATTATCTTCATGGACCCGAAGGCTTTGACAGAAACCGTGAGTGAGCTAATCGCGGGCAGTAATGGGGAAGAAGGGATTATTAGCAACCCGGACAATGGAGAGGGATAAGGGGAGAGGCGGAGAGGGGGAGGAGGGGATAAATACCTGATAGCGGATAGTTGCCTCCTATGCCCTACCTCCAGATTGCGTCCGCCACCCGGCAGACATCACGCATTTCCCGAAGATCATGGACTCGGACAATATCTGCGGAGCCAGCGATCGCGGCACAACAGGCGGCGGCAGTGCCCCAGACCCGTTCTTTGGGATCAGCCTGATCTAAAACGTGCCCGATAAAGCTTTTGCGGGAAGGTCCTACCAGAATTGGACAGCCCAGGGATTGAAACTCAGACAGACGCCGCAAGATTTCGAGGTTCTGGCGGTAGGTCTTGGCAAACCCGATGCCAGGGTCAATTGCAATCCGGGTGCGATCGACGCCACTGGAGAGAGCCGCGGCAATTCGTTGCTTCAGAAATCCAGTAATCTCCCCCATTAAATCCTGATAGTCAGTTTGCTGTTGCATCGTTTGAGGCGTACCCCGAATGTGCATCAGCACGATCGGCACCCCTAGCCTGGCAACGGTTGGCAGCATAGCCGGATCAAAGGTTGCCCCCGAAATATCGTTCACGAGATCTGCCCCCGCAGCGATCGCCGCCTCTGCCACCCTGGCGCGTGTGGTATCGATCGAAATCGGCAGATCGATCTCCTGCCGCAGTACTTTGATGATCGGAATCACCCGCTCAAGTTCTTCCTCCAGGGAAATTTCGATCGCCGTTGGGCGGGTAGACTGCCCCCCAATGTCTAAAATATCTGCCCCAGCTTCGACAAGATAGTGACCCCGTACCCGCGCCGATTGGAGAGTATTAAACTGCCCACCATCGCTAAAGCTGTCAGGAGTCACATTTAAAATACCCATCAGGTATGTCCGCTCTCCCCAAGCAAAGGGGCGCTTTCTTAAATTCCAAACTGGTAACAGGGAGTTTGTAGTTGACATGAACTTTTGCAGAGAAATTACAGCGATTTTCTCAAGATTCTAAAAGGAAGCCCCTTATTTTTCTGCCTGACTCCCTATAATCCCATCGGTGTAGGAAAATAAGGTGAATAATCCGGTAACTTTGGGGAACTATAGCCATCATTGATGGCCGACTATAAGTCCCCACCTCCCTTCCCCTGCCATATTTTCATTCATCTCATACCAATTTAAAAAATGAAGGTTGCAGATGGAGGTGTGGGGGCTTCGCCCCCAGCCAGGGGTCCTACCCCTGCACCCCGTCCCCAATCTGCCCTATTCGCTATTTCAATTGGTATCACAATCCCTATCCAAGATCTCAGTTGGGTGTATCAACCATTACATATCTTTTCCTGGTAGTGCTAGAAAGGGCATCATGACGAAAGTGTAGGAGAGCGAGAAATACTCCTCATCCCACCCTTTCATCATCGCCTGATTATTCTCCATCCTTTTTCAAACAGGACTACCCTTTTCCTATCCGGATTTGTCTTTATCTAGGATTGCTTAATGCTTATAGAGCCATTTTTCTATTCCTAGAGCAATTTTAAGAAGCGTCAATGGATTTTCCTACTGAGGCTAAACCATGAGAAAAATTACACTGAGGCAACTGTCTGGGCAAGGAATTCTAATCGGTTTATTCCTGGTTTTCACAGTTCCCTTTGTGGTGGTCGTGAATCAACTGGTGGCTGAAATTAATCTCAGCATTGATTTTGCGGCAAAAGAACGGTTGGGACTTCAATACAACAGCCTTTTACGAAAACTCTTAGAACAAATTTCCCAGCACCAGGAATTAACCCAGTCAGAGGAAAAAAGTCCTGGATTTAGCCAACAGCTTCTGATTAAACAGGATGAAATTGTTGCCACGATCGAGGACATCGATACGCTTAACCAACAACCGGAAAACCCGCTCCAAAGTGCAGCAAAGTGGAATAGTCTGAAGGCAAAATGGCAGCAGTTACAGCGGGAATTGCCCAACACGGCTCCCGAAACCAGACTAACCCTCCATACTGAGCTGATTGCCCAACTATTGTCATTAATAGCCCATGTTGGCGATACCTCTAACCTGATCCTTGATCCTGACCTGGACTCTTACTACCTGATGAATGCATTGGTTAACAAGCTGCCAAACTCCATTCAGGAAATGAGTCAGGCCAGGGAAGTCGGATCCAATATCAGCAGAGGCAAGACCATTACGCTGGATCAAAAGATCCAGTTAATTGGCTTATCTAATGGGATCGCAACCTCCCAGATCGATATCAACCGGGGTAAGCGGGTTGGAGCCAATTTCAACCCCAACTTAAAACCGCTACTCGACAAGTATTTTTTTGAAAGCACAGGCTCTAGCAATGAGTTCTCGACTCTGATTCGAGGAATTGCCGTCCAGAACAGAACAGTTCCAGCCACCCTGGTGATGCAAACAGGGAACCGGGCGATCGCCAATCAGTTCAAGCTGTATGATGCCGCTGCGCCGGTCCTGGATCAGTTACTCCAAACCCGGATTGATAAATTTGAGCAGAAGAAATTTCAGGTGAGACTGTTTGGAATGCTCAGTCTGCTGGCTGTAATGGCGATTTTTGCTGCCTTTGCCCGCAGTTTAAGGCAGCACAAGCAGGCAGAACGGCGATTGGGCGTCCAGTATGCCACTTCGCGCGTTTTAGCAGAAGCCATCACTCTGGCTCAGGCTGCGCCTGAGATTCTACAAGCCATCTGCGAAAGTCTGGGGTGGGATCTGGGTGATCTATGGATTGTGAATCCCAGCACACAACGGTTGGAATACGTTCAAAGCTGGGCCAACTCTTCGGCCAAACGGTCAGAATTTGAGTCGAATAGTCCGGGCATGACCTTTGAATCTGGAGTCGGCATGAATGGTCTGATCTGGGGCACGGGTGAGCCGATCTGGATTGCGGATGTGACCAGAGACGATCGCTTTTTGCGGTCTGAGATCGCCGTTCGCTCAGGGTTGCGGTCAGCTTTTGGATTTCCCATTCAAGCGGGGGAGCAGGTGGTCGGTGTGATGTCGTTTTTTGATCAGAAGATTTGCAAACCAGACGACGACCTGATCAACATGATGGCAACCGTTGGTAGGCAAATTGGACAGTTTATTAAGCGCAAGCAGGTGGAGGAAGCCCTGGATCTGGAACGATGCCAGTCAGAAGCAGCGCTGCGATCGAAGGAAGAATTGTTACGGTTGGCCCTGGGCGCAGCCCGCATGGGAGCCTGGGACTGGAATATTATTACTGGAGAGGAAAAGTGGTCCAGGGAGGTCGCTGAGGTTTTTGGAGAAAATCCAGATACGACAGAAGCCTCCTACGAAACCTTTTTCAGGCGGGTTCATCCCGAAGATCGCCCATTTCTGGAACAGGCGCAGAATCAAACCCTGGAACAGGGCGCTGTCTATAACGTTGAGTACCGCATTATTTGGGATGATGGCAGCGTTCGTTGGGTTAACAGTCGGGGAAATGTGATGCGCGATGCCGACGGCAATCCCGTGCGGATGACTGGCGTGACGATGGACATTAGCGATCGTAAACAGGCCGAATTGCGTCTTCAGCAAGCCGAAGAAAAATATCGGAGTATTTTTGAAAATGCCGCCGATGGAATCTTCCAGGCCACCGCTGAGGGGAACTATCTCAGTGCCAATCCGGCTCTAGCAAAAATCTACGGCTACGATTCACCAGAAATTCTGATCGCAACCCTGTCTGGTCAAATTGAGCACAAGCTTTATGTCAGCTCTCAACGTCGGGCGGAGTTTATTCACCTGATGAGCCAACACGGGGCAGTAGCAGACTTTGAATCCCAGGTTTTTCGCTGCGATGGCAGCATCATCTGGATCTCTGAAAACGCCCGTGAAGTGCGGAATAGTGACGGCGAATTGCTTTATTACGAAGGCATCGTCAAAGAGATTACCGATCGCAAGCAGGCCGCCGCAGAACTCTTTAAAGCCAAGGAAGCCGCCGAAGCTGCCAGCCGTGCCAAAAGCCAATTTTTGGCAAACATGAGCCACGAACTTCGCACGCCCCTGAATGCCATCATTGGCTACAGCGAAATGCTCCAGGAAGACTCCCAGGATATGGGCTATGACGACATCATTCCCGATCTGGGGAAAATTTACGGAGCCGGAAAGCATCTGCTGGGTTTAATTAACGACATCCTGGACATTTCCAAAATCGAAGCGGGCAGAATGGATCTTTACCTGGAGACTTTCTGCATTCCTGACCTGATTGATGAAGTGGAAGCCACCATCCAACCTCTGATCGAAAAAAACAGCAACCTTCTAGTCGTCAACTATTCTGACGATTTGGAAACTATGCGCGCCGATCTAACCAAGGTCCGTCAAACCTTGCTCAATCTGCTCAGCAATGCCAGCAAGTTTACGAAGGAGGGGACGATTACTTTAACTGTAGAGAAGGCTCAAGCTTCAAGGCTCAAGGCTAACCATGAGGAGTTACCCTTGATCCGCTTCATCGTCTCTGACACGGGCATCGGCATGACTGAAGAACAAACCTCTAAACTGTTTCAGGCCTTTACTCAGGCAGACGCGTCTACAACCCGGAAGTATGGCGGAACCGGATTAGGACTGGCCATCAGTCGTCGGTTTTGTCAGATGATGGGAGGCGATATTGCCGTAGAGAGCAAGTTGGGTCAGGGGTCGAAGTTTACGGTCTGTCTGCCGTCAATCGTAAGCACTAGCGCCAGCACTGACTCGTCAGTTAGATCCAAGGCTGATCTGCCAAACCGGGAGCTAGATGCCAGCTTAGAAGTCCCGCAATCCCCGACAGATGACCTATCGCGGGGCATCAAAGTATTGGTGATTGACGATGAGCCAACGGTACGCGACCTGATGCAGCGCTACCTGACCAAGGAAGGGTTCCAGGTTGAAACAGCTTCAGGCGGGCAGGAAGGGTTGTTCCTTGCCAGGAAGCTACATCCCGATGTGATTACGCTGGATGTCATGATGTCAACGATGGATGGATGGTCAGTGTTATCCGCTTTAAAGGCAGATCCGGAACTGGCAGATATTCCCGTCATTGTTCTGACGATCGTGGACAATCGGGATTTTGGCTTTGCCTTGGGAGCAGCAGACTATCTGACGAAGCCGATCGACTACAATCGGCTGATTCATTTGCTGAAAAAACATAGACCCCAGACAACCAGCGAGAAGCTGTCTCCGATCGGTCGAGTTTTAATTGCAGAAGACGATCTGGCGACCCGCGAAATGTTTTACCGCATTCTGGTCAAGGAAGGATGGTCAGTTACCGAAGCGGAAAATGGTCGGGTCGCCCTGGCTCAGGTTGCCGAAAACAAACCAGATCTAATTCTTTTAGATTTGATGATGCCAGAAATGAATGGTTTCCAGTTCATTACCAACCTGCGAAACCAACCCGATTTTCGCCGAATTCCAATTGTAGTAGTGACTGCGATGGATTTGACTCCAACCGAGCGGCTTCAGCTCAACGGCTATGTCGAGCAAGTTCTGGAAAAGGGAGCCTATCGCTGGGATGACCTGCTACAGGAAGTCCGTGAGCTGGTATTCACCTGTATCCATCAGCATTCCAGGGTAAGAGAGGAGATGAATGGCTAAGATTCTGCTAGTTGAAGATAACGAAATGAACCGGGACATGCTCTCCCGTCGTCTTGAGCGGAAAGGGCATCGGATTTTGATTGCGGTGGATGGGGAACAGGGGGTCACCATTGCTGGCAGAGAAATTCCCGACTTAATCTTGATGGACATGAGCCTGCCCGTGCTGGATGGCTGGGAAGCAACCCGCCAGATCAAAGCAATGCCCACCACCCAGACGATTCCCATCATTGCCCTGACAGCCCATGCAATGGCGGGCGATCGGGAGAAATGCATGGCAGCTGGATGCGACGACTATGACACCAAACCGATTGAATTTCCCCGCCTGATGGGCAAGATCCAGGCATTCCTGGGCAAGGAGGTAGAGCATGAAATTGAACCATAGCAATGTCCTCGTTGCAGATGACGATGAACTTAGCCGGATATACTACTCCCGCCAACTGCGACAATATAACCTCAACGTGATCCTGGCAGAAACCGGCAAACAGGCGCTTGACCTGGCAACCAGTCAGCCTTTCGATTTGATTTTGCTCGACATCATCATGCCCGAGATGAACGGCTTTCAGGTATTAGAAGCACTCAAAGCCGTTCCAACGCTGAGCCATATTCCAGTAATCATGGTTTCTGGTCTAGATGATCTGGATAGTCTGATTCGCTGCATTGAGCTAGGCGCAGAGGACTATCTGTTCAAACCCCTGAATCCAGTTTTATTGAGAGCACGGATCAATGCCTGTCTGGAACGCAAACGGCTCCGTGATCAAGAACAGGCCTACCTCCAACAGCTCCAGGCAGAAAAGGCAGCAGCAGAAAGTGCAAATCGGGCCAAGAGCGTTTTTCTGGCGAACATGAGCCATGAATTACGCACGCCCCTAAATGCCATCATCGGCTACAGTGAAATTCTTCAGGAAGATATTCAGGAGCTAGGCCCAGCCTTTATTCCAGATCTGGAGAAAATTCGCTCCTCGGGCAAGCATCTGCTGGGGCTGGTCAACGATTTACTGGACATCTCCAAAATCGAAGCTGGAAAGATGGAGCTTTACCTGGAGAACTTCGATATTGCATCCCTGGTTGAAGATGTGGCAAGAACTGCCCAACCCTGGATTGAGAAAAACGGCAACATCCTGGAAATTCACTATGGTAATGATCCAGGCAGCATGCGGGCTGATTTGAATAAGGTCCGTCAGACCCTGCTTAATCTGTTCAGCAATGCTGCGAAATTTACAGAGAAAGGCAGAGTTGTTCTAAAGGTAGAGCGGTGTCAGTTGTCAGGAGATGGGGGAGGGCAGGCAGATGAAGGAGCTTCCCCCGCCCCCCGCCCCCACCCCAATCCTTCACACCCCAGCCCCTTTATTCTTTTCACATTCTCCGATACGGGTATTGGCATTAGTCCCGACCTTCAACAAACTATTTTTGAGGTGTTTAGTCAGGGCGATAATTCGTCAACCCGCAAGTATGGAGGCACCGGCTTAGGGCTGGCGCTGAGTCAACGGTTCTGCCATATGATGGGAGGCAGCATTACGGTTGAGAGTGAGCTGGGGCAGGGGTCTGTCTTTACGGTTTGTCTACCCACGGATGTGATTGATCATCAAGTCACCAGTGCCCTGGCGATCGCGTCCCTCGATCCGCAGCCCCCTTCAGAGGTGATGAGCGCCCCAGAAGACACTCGTCTGGTGCTGGTCATTGATGACGATCGCGGCGTGCGCGATTTGATGGTAACGATTCTCAACCAGGATGGCTTCCGGGTTGTGACGGGCTGGTGCGGCGAGGAAGGCTTGAGATTGGCCCGGGAACTACGCCCCAACCTGATTATTCTGGATATGCTGATGCCCGCTGTGGATAGCTGGGTGGTGCTGTCTGCCCTCAAGACCGATCCAGTATTAGCCAATATCCCAGTCATGATGATGACCATTGATCAGGAACAAAGCCTGGGATTCACCCTGGGCATATCCGATTACCTGATAAAACCTGCCGACTTTAAACGGCTTGCCTTACTGCTCCGCTCCTACCGCCGCAGCCAATCCAGGGAAAAAATTCTCCTGCTGCAAGAGGACAGCACCACCCGCCAGATGGTGCAGCGACTGCTGGAAAAGGAAGGGTGGCATGTGGCGATCGCCGAAACCCCGCGATCGGCGCTGGACCTGGTAGAGCAGCTTCAACCGGAACTGGTTCTTCTAGACCTGATGCCGCCCAATATGAAGGGATTGGAATTTATCGCCAGAATCCGCCAGCATAAAGTGTTCTATTCCCTTCCGATCGTGGTCATTACCACCAAAGAGATGTCCAGGGAAGAGCGTTTATGGCTCAATGGCTACATCGAAACCTTGTTTCAGCACGAAGGCTACAGCCACGAACGATTCTTGACCGAGGTGCGTCAGTTGATCACTACTTGCAAATCTTTTGGAGTTAGTCCTCAGTAGCCAGCCCCTCCCTCCCTCCCTCTCCCTTTCCCTCTCTCCCCCTCCCTCCCCATGACCCTGCGTAAACGAACACTGGTCATTATCGGTGCAACGCTGATTGGACTCAATGCCGTTCTCTACAGTATTTCTACGAGATTACTGTTAGGTAGCTCAGTCCAGGCAGAAGAACAGGATACCTGGCAAATGATGAAGGGGGTTCTCAATGTGTTTGCTAAGAGCCTGGAGCAGTTTAACGAGAAATATGTTGATTGGTCGGTTTGGGACGATGCTTATAAGTTTGTCGAAGATGGCAATCAAGAGTTTATTCAATCCAATTTGATTGACCCACAACTGGCAAACCTGCGGATCAATTTAATGGTATTGATGCATTCCTCTGGTCGCATTGTTTTTGGTACAGGATTTGACCAGACAAAGGGCAAGAAAACACCGATTCCAGAAGCGCTAAAACGTCATTTGGTAAAAGGGGATTTGCTTTTGCAGCATCCCGATTCGACCAACACCCTAACTGGAGTGATGCTTTTGCCTGAAGGACCGATGATGATCATCTCGCGTCCTATTGTGAACAGTGCAGGGAAAGGTCCCATTCGAGGCACATTGATCGTAGGTCGTTTTCTGAATCAGGATGAAGTGCAACGATTAACCAAATTGATTCGATTACCGATCTCCATTGAGGGAATCAACCAGGCCCAAATTCCTCCAGGGTTACAACCCTCCCATCCTGCCTCCCAGGGAAAGCCATCGATTTTAGTGCGTCCCGTCAACAACGACACGATCGCCGCCTATGCGCTGATGAACGATATTTATGGCAAGCCAGCTCTCCTGATGCGGGCAGAAACTCCACGCATCATTTATCAACAGGGACAGGCAAACCAGCGCTTTCTAACCTGGGCAATTTGGGTCGCAGGGTTGGTATTTAGTGCGGTTACCTTACTGCTCTTAGAAAGAATGGTTTTGTCCCGCATATCCAAACTCAGCCATGAGGTCAGTGGGATTGGCATAGAGGGTGACTTAAGTGGGCGCGTATCAGTAATCGGGCAGGATGAGTTGTCCCATCTGGCAACTAACATCAACGCCATGCTGCAAACCCTGGAGCAGTATCAGCGCGATCGCCAGCAGGCATCCCTCGACCTGAAAACCGCCAAGGAAGCGGCAGAGCGGGCAAACCAGGCAAAGAGTCAATTTCTTGCCAACATGAGCCACGAACTGCGGACTCCCCTGAACGCCATCATTGGCTACAGCGAGATGTTGCAGGAGGATGCCGCCGATCTCGGTTACAGCGAACTCGCGCCCGACCTGGAAAAAGTCAACGGCGCAGGCAAACATCTGCTAGGACTGATTAACGATATCCTCGACCTGTCCAAAATCGAAGCCGGCAGAATGGAACTCTACCTGGAAACCTTCGACCTGTTTCCTATCGTCCAGGAAGTCATCAGTACCATCCAACCCCTGGTTCAGAAAAACGACAACAAACTGATCGTCAATTGCCCCAGCGACATCGGCTTGATGCACGCCGATCTGGTCAAACTCCGACAAAATCTACTCAATTTACTCAGTAATGCCAGCAAGTTTACGCAGCAGGGAAGCATTACCCTAACCATAGAGAAGGATGACGGATCAAACCTCAAGGATAAAAAAGAGGATTTCCCCTCCAGGCTTGATCCATCATCCTTAATTCATTTCACGGTCTCCGACACGGGTATTGGCATAACATCAGAGCAAGTGTCTACCCTATTTCAGGCCTTTACCCAGGCAGACGCCTCTACAACTCGCAAATATGGCGGAACCGGGTTGGGATTGGCAATTACTCAGCGGTTTTGCCAGATGATGGGGGGAAATATCAGCGTAGAAAGTGAACCGGGTCAGGGGGCGACCTTCAAAATGGTGTTGCCAACGCAGGTCATTGACCCGAAAGCCAGGCAAGATGTTGTTTTGCAAGACCTGACTGCGGATTCCCTGCCCCCTGAGGCCAGCACCATATTGGTGATCGATGATGACCCGACAACACACGATCTGATACGGCGCTACCTTTTTAAGGAGGGGTTTCGGGTAGAGTCTGCCTTTTCAGGACTAGAAGGAATCCGTAAAGCTAAAGACCTACATCCCGTTGCCATTACCCTGGATGTCATGATGCCCAGCATCGATGGCTGGACTGTCCTCTCGACGCTTAAATCCGATCCAGCTTTAGCAGAGATTCCAGTGATTATGCTGACGATGGTAGACGACAAGAATATTGG
>JBAUTA010000118.1:0-1712 GCA_049581985.1 Kovacikia sp. | reverse complement strand
CCGGATGCGGACAGGGCGAAACAGCTTCATGATGAGTTAGCGCGTCTGAGGAAGAGAGAGTATCAACTACAAACGGTAGTTTATCGGCAGCTTGAGCGGCTTGAGACGTTAGGGCCAGCGCGGTCATGGAGCTATCCCTTCGGTTCCAATCCCAGGGAGGTGCAAGCCGCCCAAGAGGGATTAGAGCAGGCCAAGAACCAGCAGAGGAATCTAGCGCCACAGATTCAGAAAGCTCAAAGCAGCATGGATGCATGGCAAGCGGGAGCAAGAGCCTATCGAAATTGGCGCGATAGCGAAAAGGGCGAGCAGATGCACCAGTGTCGAGAGATTCTGAAGCTGGAGCCAGTGCGTGAGCGCATGACTCAAATCCATCAAGTTCAGGAGAAGGAGCGTCAGAAGCAGGTGGAAATAAAGGCATTGCAAGGTTGGCGACTGATGGCGATTCAGTTGGGCAGGCCGGATGAGTATGTGCGTCGGATAGAGGAAATTACGGAGGAGCGTGGGATGGATAAGCCTTTAACGGAGCATCAGCTCAATTACATGAAGCAGGATTCAGCAGCGTATCAAGAAAGGATGAGGCAGGTGGAGGTGCAGAAGCAGCGATCTCCACGAATAGGAGGATTTGGTCGGTGAGCTACCTTTGTTCTCAACCCTCGACAAAAGGAACTCTTTTGTCGAGTCTGGGCGGATTATCGAGAACAGCTTAGACATGCTCAAGTCCAGCAGCAGCGATCACCAAGAATGGGAAGGTTTAGTCTATGAGATTGGATTTTGTAAAGTAGTTTATGTCAGGGGATAAAAAGTTATAAAGAAAACTAAACTGATTTCTTTTCAGAGGAACATTTTTAGCCATTGAACAACGTATCAGAATTCAATAACAGCCTTATTTGAATAGAGTATAGGTCATATTCTCGCTTCTCTGCGGCGAAGCTTTAGGATTGCAATCTGAATCCTAGGGTTCGGGAGCAAATCTGCTTCCATATCCCGTCCGCTGGCGACGGGATTCTTGATTTCAGTAGTCTTTTTCTAGTTTGCGATATAGAAAAATGATATCGTGGTAAGCCGATAAAGCTGTTCAAAAGTCCGCTTGCAGTGGAATAGTTCATCTACGTTCTATCTCTTCCGTAAGAGTATAAACATTCATAAGCTATAACTAAAGATTGATTCTAAAATAAGTTTCACTTGATTAGATATTTATGTGGCTGTAAAACTCATTCAAAAAAAACTTGAAGGTGCAGCTTTCGGCCAAAAGTTTTAACCATCAAGGAGAAACCATGAAATCAACAATCTCTAAAGTAATGGGTGCTACAGCACTAGCAATTGGACTTACCGTCTCTAGCCTTCCTGCGTCAGCACAAACGAGTCCAGGTACGGGAACAACAGGTTCAGACTCTACTTCAGCAGCTCCTGCTCAGACCACCAGTCAACATCCTGATTTTAACTGGGGGTGGCTTGGTTTACTAGGTCTATTAGGACTAGCAGGGCTGAATGGCAAGAAAAACTATGAGTCTAATGTAGGCTACCGGGAACCTGATGTTCGTACTGGTAATCGGCTCTAAAATTTAATCTTTTGGGGTTCAAGTCTCCTCCTGCTTTCTGAGTAGTCGAGTAGGAGTACGTCCCCAAGGGGGCGAGCTGATATACGTGAAACGTAACGGCTTACAAATACTGAGTGGGAAATTTCTCCATGTAAGGGCTTACAACCCCTACGT
>JBAUTA010000117.1:0-4637 GCA_049581985.1 Kovacikia sp. | reverse complement strand
CGTTTTTTGCTCATGAATTTTTCCCTGCTTTTGATTGGGCTTTTCAGAGCTTAACCCCCTGTCTAGTTTTTGGGGACCACTTTACTCTTTCTAGAGGCTCTGCCTCCCCATTGATTGCAGCCAGTTCAGACAATCTTTCCCCTGGTTCCCAGCCAGAGACTGGGAACCCCTTCTAGAGGCTCTGCCTCCGCACATATTTGGCTAACTCTATGTCTCTGTTATAATAAATTCTTTAACTTTAGCGTTCTGCGAGGGGTTATGCGATCGATTGAGCAACTGACAGAAGAAATCTTGTCCTTGCCTAGCGGGTCACGGGCACTTCTTGCAGACAAATTAGTAGAAAGCCTGGAGTTTGATACCGATTCAGCGATTCAGGCGATTTGGCTGACTGAAGCGAAAAGGCGAAGAGATGAGGTTAGGGATGGTTCTGTGCAGCCAATTCCAGGGGAAGAAGCCTTGGCTCAAGTTAGACGACTGATTGAACCATGAGGTACGTGTTTCATCCGGAAGCTCTTACTGAATATGCTGAAGCAGTTCAATATTACACAGAGCAACGGGTTGAGGTTGCACAAGCATTCATCAATTCAATCGAGGATACGGTTTATCGGATCAGCGAATCTCCTGAGCGTTATGCTGCAATTGATGATGATGTTTGGCGATGTATGGCACGGAGATTTCCTTATGAAATTCTCTACACAATTGAGCAGGACTACATTCTCATTTTGGCAGTCATGCATTGCAGCCGAGAGCCTGGATACTGGAAAAGCCGTACATGATGCTCGAAGTTGCCAACCGCCTAACACTGCGCCGCAACAGACGGACGAGAGATTTTGGTGGAGATGCAAAGACTATCTGCCGCCGCTGAGCTTTACCGTTAGCACGACCGGGGCGTAGTTCATATAAGGGGTTGATACTTGAAGATTAGGTGTAAGATTTTGGAAATTGCTGAGCAGTCGGTTTAGAGCCGCTAGATGGGTTAGCGAGACGAATTGGGTGACGTTAACATTGTGGCAGTTCAGATTCGGTGGTAAAACATGAAAATCTAGCAACGAGCATCATGCAACTTTTTCTGTTGTTTCCTGTCAAGCTGCTATTAGGACTTGCAATTCTGGTGGCGATTGCTTACCTCGCTGTCTGCATATTCCTCCTTTTGCGTCAGAACCGCCTGATTTTCTTTCCTTCCTCAAAAATCGAAACCACCCCTGCCGATTTTAATTTAGCTTTTGAAGATGTTTGGATCCCGATAGAGAAATCCCAGCGAAAGGTTACTTTGAATCGGGGCACCGCTAAGCAAGGCAGCTCTAGCCACCAATTACATAGCTGGTGGATTCCAGCTAAGGGTGCAGCTAATAGGGTTGTTTTGTATCTACATGGTAATGGCTATAATGTGGGTGCAAACTTGGCCCAGGCCTTGCAATTTCACCAGATAGATTTATCCGTTCTATTGATTGATTACCGGGGCTATGGTCAGAGCAACGGTGGTTTTCCAACTGAAGCCAGTGTATACCAGGACGCCCGCGCCGCCTGGAAGTATCTGACCCAGGAACGCAAGATTTCTCCAGAACAAATTATTCTGTTTGGTCATTCCTTGGGAGGCGCGATCGCGATCGACCTGGCTTTAGAACACTCCAATGCAGCCGGATTAATTGTACAAAGCTCCTTTATCTCAATGCGAGCCATGGTGGATCATCTCGGTCAGTTTTGGATGTTTCCGATTGATTTTCTGTTAACTCACCGATTCAATTCCATTACCAAGGTGCGATCGCTCAAAATGCCTGTTCTTTATACCCATGGTACGGCTGACACGCTCATCCCTGTGGCTATGAGCGAAGCACTACATGCAGCAACACCAGAGCCAAAACAATTGCTTCTAGTGGATGGAGCAGAACACAATAATATTCCTGATATTGGAGGCTGTTTCTACCTCCAGAGACTTAAGGAATTTGTGGATCAGCTTCACCTTTATGGGCAGAATCAGGCCAGAAATGGAGAAAGGGCAGAACGACAGGCATGAAGGGCTCGATACCTGCCCGTACAAATTTTGCCCGTACAAATTTTCAATGCCTCAGAACCTGTAGTAAGGGTGTTCTACCAGGACACTCTTACTACAGGTTCGACCAATTTTTATTTCTTATCCAATCTCAACCAGCTGAATATCAAAGGTAAGGTTTTCACCTGCCAAAGGATGATTGGCATCTAAGGTAACCGTTACATCAGAAACATCGGTAATAATTACGGGAAGAACTTGACCGTTTGGTTGCTGAATATGGAGCTGTTGACCAACCTCAGGGGCAATTTCCGCTGGCATTTGTTTGCGATCGATCGTCACAACCATTTCTTCTTGGTAGGGACCGTACGCCTGCTCAGTGGGGATAATTTCCGTCTTGGACTGCCCCAAATCCATGCCAACAACTGCTTTTTCAAAACCTGGAATAATATTTCCTTCTCCGATCGTAAACTCTAGGGGTTCACGTTCCGTGGAGGAGTCAAACACGGTGCCATCTTCTAGCTTGCCAGTATAGTGAACCTTTACAGTATCACCGTGTTTAGCTTGTGTCATTTTGTTTCTCCTTGTCTAGCGGTAACTTGTCTAGCGATAACTTGTCTAGCGGTAGGCATCGCACCAGGCATCATGCAATTTCAGCAAACCTGCTGGGTGATGAACATGCCCCAGCAAATTTTTAGTGAGCTTAACCTTGTCTTTGGGTTACTTATTTTTGGGTTACTTGTCTTTGGATTACTTGTCTTTGGATGATCATTCTCGATACTTTTCTTACCTCCCCCATGATAATTCGCCATTTCCAGGGTGCAAGTCTTCTGTCTGAAATCATGCTTCGAATCTCGTTAGAATTCCAGGGACGAACCGAAAGATTTCAGAATACGGACTTTGAACGATGGACTCGGATGCAGACGTCATTGTGATTGGTAGCGGGATTGGTGGGCTGGTGGCAGGGGCGCTACTGGCTCGCTATGGCAGAAAAGTCATCATTTGTGAAAGCCATACGATTCCCGGTGGGGCAGCTCATAGCTTTTCCCGTCAGGGATTTTACTTCGATTCTGGACCTTCTTTCTACTGCGGGCTGAGCGATCGCCATTCACTCAACCCACTGCGGCAAGTGTTGGATGTTTTGGAAGAATCGGTTCCCGCGATCGCCTACGACCCCCTTGGGCACTATCACTTTCCAGAGGGAACTTTTCCGGTGTACCGCGATGCCGAACGTTACCGGGCAGCTGTTGAACAGGTGTCTCCCCAGGCAGCGGCTGAATTGCTGCGGTTAGAGAAAAGATTATTAGCTTTATATGATGCGTTACGAGGCATTCCGACGCTAGCGCTGCGGGCCGATCTGAATCTGATCCCGGTGCTGCTGGGGCGTTACCTGCCATCCCTGCTCAAACTGTTGCCCCATTTAGGCGTAATTCAAGGATCCGTCGCCGACCTCATGAAAGATGTGCATGATCCCTGGTTGCGTCGATTGATTGACCTGGAATGCTTTTTGCTATCGGGTTTAAAGGCAGAGGGAACAATTGCTCCAGAAGTTGCCTTTATGTTTGGGGAGCGTACTCGCTCGGTAGTGGACTATCCAATTGGAGGGAGCGGAGCGATCGTACAGGCACTCCTGCGGGGATTCCAGCGATGGCACGGTCAACTGCACCTGGGTGCCCATGTTGAGCAAATTCTTGTGGAATCTGGCAGAGCGGTGGGAGTGCGGCTACAAACTGGGAAAGTTTTGAGCGCCCCGATCGTGATTTCCAATGCCACCGTTTGGGATACGTTCACCAAACTGCTGAAACCAGAGGATTTGCCGATCGCCTATCGGCAGCAAATGGTGGAGACTCCAGCGATCGCTAGTTTCATGCACCTGCACCTGGGCATTCGAGCAGAAGGCTTGGAATCCCTAACAGGACATCATGTCATCGTTCATGATCCAAATCGAGATATCACAACACCTGGTAACACCTGCATGGTTTCCATTCCCTCCGTGTGGGATCCCAGTCTGTCTCCCCTGGGGCACCATGTCATCCATGCCTACACCCTGGAACCCTATGAAACCTGGCAGCGGAATAGCAGCTACAAGCAAGATAAACGGGAGCGGGCAGCCCCTTTGTTTCAAGCACTGGAGCGAGTGATTCCCGATCTGCGTCAACGAATTGTCCTGGAGCTGATTGGCACTCCCCTGACCCATGCCCACTACCTGCGTCGTTATCAAGGCACTTACGGACCTGCCATTGTTGCGGGTCGAGGGACCTTTCCTGGTTCTCAAACTCCCATTTCCGGCCTCTACCGTGTGGGTGACAGTACTCTCCCCGGAATTGGTGTTCCTGCGGTCGCTGCCTCTGGCATTTTGTGCGCGAATAGTTTAGTCAAACCAGAACAGACAGCCGCGTTAGTTAAAAAGTTGAGTGTTCCTTGCCTCCTCAGCATTCAGCCCTCTACCCTCTATGGCTATCGCCAGATTGATTAGGACACAGATTAAAGGGGGAGGGGGCGTTCCCCCCTCCCCCTTCTCTTGCACCCTGTAACCCATACCTCGCCTACCTGCCTGTTGCCCTCTGCCCTCCCCCATCCTGCCCGTGCCCCTATTTTTTCTTATCGACTTTCGTGGCGAACTTGCTGCCCTCAGTACTGCCTTCATTTG
>JBAUTA010000116.1:0-4233 GCA_049581985.1 Kovacikia sp. | reverse complement strand
TTATCCGGAGAACTGTACCCGCTTTTGGGCCCTCAGCCTGCAAGCTTCTCCTGGCGGTAACCATACCTCGCTGGCATTTAGCGTCCATGATGCGCCAGGGGCATTGGTTAAGCCTTTGCAGGTATTTGCCAACCAGAACATCAATTTAAGCCGGATTGAATCTCGTCCAACTAAGCGATCGCTGGGCGACTACCTGTTTTTCGTCGATTTGGAAGGCGATGCCCGTACTGTTTCAGTCCAGTCTGTCCTGGCAGAGTTAACAAATCAAACAGCAATACTGAAAGTCTTTGGAAGCTATGACACTTTGCCGATCGCGGGTGGTGCGTCCTAGCCCGTTATCCCGATTCAAATTGATGTTAGGCCGGAGGATTTCCTGGGAGAACGCCCAAGAACAATTGATCCGGTCATGCTGAGTGAAGCGCTAATGTTGCAAACACTAAATTTTGCAACAGGGGGGGGTTTGGGGGCAACGCCCCCACTCTCTCTTTAATCCTCTGTCCTGATCAATCTGGCGATAGCTATATCAGAGCTTTCACCCTGGCTATTGGTAGCCTGCTGCTTGCAGCGAAAACAGACGGGCATAGCGTCCCCTGGCTGCGAGTAAGGCTTCATGGGTGCCCTGTTCGATCAACTCGCCGTTGGCCAGCACAATAATCTGGTCTGCCATACGGACCGTGGAAAAGCGATGGGAGATCAGAATTGCCATTTGTTGCTCGGTCATGGCACGGAAGCGATCGAAGATTTGTACCTCCGCCTCCGCATCCATGGCTGAGGTGGGCTCGTCCAGAACCAGAATATCTGCCTGCGATCGCATAAACGCCCGTGACAGCGCTATTTTCTGCCACTGCCCGCCCGACAACTCGCGCCCCCCCTTAAACCATTTGCCAAGCTGCGTCTGAAAGCCCTCCGGCATTTCTTCAATAAAGGGGTAGGCGCTTCCCTTTTTGGCAGCAATTTCCCAACGGGTCGAGTCGTCCAGGTATTCCACGTCCCCAACCCCAACGTTTTCTCCGACGATAAGCTGATAGCGCACGAAGTTTTGGAAGATAACGCCAATCCGGCGTTGTAACACTTCCATGTTCCACTCCTGCAAATCCAGGCCATCCAGCAAAATACGCCCAGAATTGGGCGTATAGAGGCGAGTCAGGAGTTTAATTAACGTCGTTTTGCCGGAGCCATTTTCACCGACGATCGCCAGCTTTTCTCCCGGCTTCAGGTGAAACGACACCTCCTGAAGCGCAGGTTTAGCATTTCCCTCGTAGGTGAAGCACACCTTTTCAAAGCGCAGTCCATCCCCCGATCGGGGGCCGCTGACCGCATTCCCCGCAGGCTCAGGGATCTCCTCTTCCAGAAATTCGTAGAGATTCGATAGATAAAGGCTGTCTTCATACATGCCACTGATGCCCGCTAAGGCTGAGGAAAACGCCGCCTGTCCCTGCCGAAACACCACCAGATACATGGTCAAGTCGCCTAAGGAAATGCGTCCAGCAATCGCCTCCAACACAATCCAGGTATAGGCTCCATAGAAGGCGGCGGTGCTGAGCAGACTGAGGAAGAAACTCCACACGGCGCGGCGAATGCTCAGTTCGCGGTCTTCAGTGTAAAGCCGGTGAAAAATATTCCGATAGCGATCGAGCAGCATCGGCCCAAGCTGAAAAAGCTTGACCTCCGTGGCGAAATCTTCACGGGCCAGCAGGGTTTCCAAATAGGATTGCTGACGGGCTTCTGGGGCACGCCAGCGAAATAACCGAAAGGCTTCCCCGGCAAAGCGAGTCTCTGCAATAAAGGCAGGAATCGCCGCCACCATCAGGATCAGGACTGCCCACACTGAAAACCTCAGCAGTAGGGCACCATAGGTCACAAGGGAAAGGGCATCCTGTACAAACCCAAATGTGCGCCCAACTAAACTGAGGGGACGGCTGGAAGCCTCACGCCGGGCGCGGGTCATTTTGTCATAGAACTCTGAATCTTCAAAGTGCGCCATATCCAAAGTCAGCGCCTTTTCCAGAATCAGCACATTCACCTTTTGCCCCATCAGTGCCCGCAGCAAGGACTGGCAGAGTGCTAATCCTTGTTTACTGCCGGCCAGAAAGACTACCGCGATCGCTTCCAGTCCCAGGTATGACAGCGCCTGCCAGTGAGCCGCCGATGACTCAGAACGGGCTGCCAGGATGACTCCATCCACAATCAATTTGCCCAGATAGGCAATAGCAGCAGGTAAAAGTCCTCCAACCAGAGTGAGAACCGCTAATAAAATCGTCAGGGTGCGATCGGTTGTCCAAACCAGTTCAACTGCCCGCCAACAGTATTGATAAAGCGACAGCGACTGGCGCAGAACCCGCAATCGCTGCCGCAGTGTATGCCATTTCCGATTTCTCATATTCCCAAGATATCGCAGGTTCTCAGGATATCGCAGATGATCAGCATCAGGCACCAGGGGCAAAAGATCAGAAGGCTCTGCCTCTGCCTCTGCCTCTTTCTCTCCTCTCCCTCTTTTCCCCCTTCCCCTGACATTGGACGGCGATGGGTTTAAAATCGTTAGCGAGAAGAAGAATTCCTGTAAATTGGCACCTTGCCCCATAGACCTACTAACTAAGGACTTGGTTAATGGCTATACAGCTCAAGGTTATTCAAAACACTACGTTTAAGCAGACAACCGAAGACTCCTCGAAACTTGCAGATCCAGATAAGGTGGCGATCGCCGCAGGTAGAATTCTCGATATTCAATCCTGGAAAACTGTGAATCCCAACTATCTTCGGGTTGCCTTGCTATCGGAAACGCTTGGGGATCCTGCACGCAACACCTGGTATATCTACATTCCCCATGTCCAATTGGTGCAGCCTCCCCAGATTAAGGTGCTTCAAACAACACTCCTCAAACAATCCACTGCCGATTCATCCCAGATTCCGGCAGCGGACAAAGTGCAGGTTGCAGCGGGTACCGTGTTCAACCTCCAGTCTTGGGCCACCGCCCCCAACAGCCATCTTAAACTTTCCCTGCTGTGGAGTACGCAGGGGACGCCACCCCGCAATACGTGGTATGCCTATGCGCCCCACATGCAGTTCATCAGCCAACAGCCAAAAGTCATCCCCCCGCCCCCGCCAACTCCAGTTCTGGGGGGATTACCCGCTGCCAAACAGCTGAATGTGCCTTACAAAAGTCAGCTTGATAACGTTCTGAACCCCAGCGGAGCCTGTAATGTCACTTCGTTTGCAATGGTAATGGCCTATTTCCAAATTAAAGGAACGACAGGCTCTGGGCAGCTAGAAGATGAACTGTATCAATACATGGAGAATCAAGGCTTAAGCCGCTGGGATCCAAACGATTTAGTCACCATGTCGCAGAACTACGGCCTGGTCAATGACTTTACTATGCGGGGCAGTCTATCTGACATTCGGAAGGCGATCGCGGAAGGGCGACCCTGCATTATCCACGGCTATTTCACCTCCTTTGGACATATCATCGTAGTGCGCGGCTATGACAGATATGGATTTTATGTGAATGATCCCTATGGAGAGTGGACCTCATCCGGATACCGCAATGAGTTGTCTGGGAAAAACCTCTACTATTCCAACAGCTTGATCCAGGCCAAATGTTCTCCAGAGGGCGAAGACCACATCTGGGTGCATCGCCTGGCGAAACGGACAGCCTTGAGGGCTATGACCCAGTCTTTGTCCACTGGCATCAGTAATCTCTGGCGCTGATCGGGTTCCTCTAAGGAATGGGAATTCAATAAGTTTTCTTCACGATGGTTTAACCATGACTCAACCAGTTTTACCCAGCCACTTGCGTTTAGAAACTGCGACCCACTGCCAACTCAAATGCCCTGCCTGTGAAACCGCCAGTGGCGAAACACACAAATTTCTAGGTGCTGGTTTCCTCCAATTTAAAGACTTCAAGGCGATCGTTGATGACAACCGCTGGCTTTCCCATTTTGAGTTGTCCAACTGGGGAGAACTGTTTCTCAACCCCGACATCCTCAAAATGATGGAATACGCCTACCAAAAAAACGTATCGCTGTCTGCAAGTAACGGCTCCAACCTCAACACTGTGAAAGAGGCCGTGCTGGAAGGGTTAGTGAAGTACAAGTTTCGCCATATTACCTGCTCGATCGATGGGGCCAGTCAGGAAACCTATAGCGTGTATCGAAGGGGAGGTAACTTCGATCGGGTGATCGAAAACATCAGACGGATTAATCACTATAAGCAAAAATATAGGTCTCCCTTCCCGCT
>JBAUTA010000115.1:0-2588 GCA_049581985.1 Kovacikia sp. | reverse complement strand
TTGGCATGGGAATCGGCTGATGACAAAGTGTGGCTGAGTTACACCGATCCTCATTATTTACAACAGCGATTCTCGCTCTCCAATGACTTGCTTAAAAACATCGCCATCATTACACCTTTAATTGATCAAGCACTTCTCTAAGCACCTCACGCTGCCAACGAATAGTGGAGTTGCATGATTCGTTTGCCTTTCTCAATTATTGCTAGGAAGCTCGACCATGAAAAAATCAGGTCTAAAATTTGCTGTCTTGAAAGCCAAATGCAGCCCTGTTCCCGCCTCCTTTTTTGGCATAATTCTAGGTCTAGTGGGGTTGGGCAACTGCTGGCGAGTCGCTGCTAAAATCTGGTACCTGCCTGCCTGGATTGGTGAAGCAATTATGCTGTTGGCGATTGCAATCTGGCTCGTGTTGCTGCTGCTTTATGTCAGTAAATGGCTGTGGGTGCGAGAAGAGGCTCTGGCTGAGTTTGAGCATCCCATTCTGTGTTGCTTCATCGGATTGGTGCCTGTATCTACGGTACTGGTGGCATTGGCGATCGCGCCTTATTCCCGGTCGATCTCAGTCGCGTTATTCGTCGTTGGTGCGATCGGTCAGTTGAGTTTTGGCGTGTATCGTTCTGGTCGGCTCTGGATGGGCGGACGCAACCCAGAAACAACCACACCTGTGCTTTATCTACCCACTGTCGCAGGTGGTTTTGTGAGTGCGATCGTTGCCAGTGCCCTTGGCTATCGAGAGTGGGGCGTGTTGTTTTTTGGGATGGGAATGTTCTCGTGGCTGGCGCTAGAGTCCATCATCATCCAACGTCTGTACTTGTTGGACACCTTGCCCAAACCCTTGCGTCCAACGCTAGGCATTCAACTGGCACCGCCCGTTGTCGGCTGTGTTGCCTACCTGAGCATCACCAGCGGTTATCCCGACACCTTCGCCCACATCCTCTTCGGCTATGGCATGTTGCAAGCGTTGATTCTACTAAGACTCATGTCCTGGTTGTTTCAACAACCCTTTGCTGCCTCCTACTGGGCATTTACTTTTGGTATTGCAGCCCTAGCTTTGTCAGCGTTGCGCCTGGTTGAACGCGGTATGACCGGAGCGATGGAAGGGTTAGCAGTGCTGTTATTTATCGGTGCAAATATCGCGATCGGTAGCACTGCTGTGGGGACAGTACGACTGTTGCTGCATGGCAAACTCCTACCGCCATCGATACCTATAAAAGCTGCCTAAACTCAATTGGCTTATCTGAGTGATGACTGGAGCCATTATGGTACTTGAAGTACACTGAGCTATCCGACCCACCTATTCTACTGGTTAAGCATCCCAGCCTTTTACTTAGGGAATAAATCTCCTCTGTTGGATGACTCCTGCCGGGCTAGAGCAGCTCTTTATGGAAATTGGGACTCCAGCCACTGATCTAACTGCACTGCTACCTCCTGTTGCAGAGGCAGACATTCAAAAGACGATCGCCCTTGCTTCCCAGTACGGTCTAACCATTCTTCCTCCAAACTAAATGCCATGAAAAACGGAAAAATTGGCGTAGGGATCATTGGTGTACATCCCTCCCGTGGATGGGCGATGACTGCTCACATCCCTGCTCTACAAGCAGCACCTGATTTTGAAGTCGTTGCGCTGACAAACTCAAATTTAGATGTGGCAAACGAAGCTGCACTCAAATTTAATGTGCCCCATGCCTTTCAAAGCCACGAGGATCTGTTAGCGCATCCAGACGTGGATTTGGTTGTTGTCACAGTTAAAGTACCCTATCACTTTGAATTGGTAAGTGCTGCAATTCGAGCTGGTAAATCGGTCTATTGTGAATGGCCACTGGGAAATGGGCTACAAGAGGCAATTGAGCTAGAGCAACTCGCTCGAGAATACAGAGTTCACACGGTAGTAGGGCTGCAATCTCGTGCCATGCCAGAGATAAATTTCATTCGAGATTTGCTCCGCAACGGTTATGTTGGTGAGGTTTTATCTACTTCCCTGATTGGGTCAGGAATTATCGGTGGAGCAACCATTCCTGAACAATTTGCCTACACCTTAAATCCTAAAAACGGTGCTGGCATGATCAATGTTGCCTTTGCCCACGCGATCGATTCTGTAAGTTATGTGCTGAACTCCAGTTTAAATGAGGTGATGGCAACTTTGGATACCAGAAGAAAGACGGTGCAGATTGTTGAAACAGGCGCTATGGCTGCAATGGAAACACCCGATCAAATTGTCATCAGCGGCAGAATGACAAGTGGCGCTGTGATTTCTGCCCATTTTCGAGGCGGTCTATCGCGCGGCAGTAATTTTAGATTGGAGATTAATGGAACCGAGGGCGATTTAATTGTTACCAGTTCACTAGGCTATCCTGGCGTTGGTGAAACGAAAGTTCAAGGTGCTCAAGGCAATGAGGCTGTTGTGCGAAACCTTGATATTCCACAAAACTATGTAACGGCAAATGCAGAGATAGGGGTAATTGCAGCAACAGTTTCCAACAACTATGTCCTTCTCGCAGGTGACCTCAAAAACGGCACACAAACTGCACCTTCATTTGCAGATGCTGTGACTTTGCATCATGTCATCGACGCTATAGAACAGTCGGCTGCAA
>JBAUTA010000114.1:0-1581 GCA_049581985.1 Kovacikia sp. | reverse complement strand
GCAAGCCTTAAGTCCTCACTGAATATCATATGTTGCATGAACCTTCAGCTCTATCTTACTGAAAGTACGTTTGCGTTACTTAGGAAAGATACCAACAAAAAGTTATATTGGTCGCTCATTAGTCGCTCTAGAGCTATGCCCGATATACTGTAAGTGCCTGTGATTGCGTGTGTGTGCCACTTAAGGGGATTCTAGAATCGTCTGTGGAGCTGAGTGGTTATGAAGGGGAAATTACTAAATGGCAGAACAATTAGCAGGGTTCAATTCAATGAGCCTATGGTCAGTGTTATAACTGTAGTCCGCAATGGTGAAATGACTTTAGAACGGACTATCCAAAGTGTTATAAAACAAAACTATAGCAATCTGGAATATATTATTATTGATGGTGCTTCTAACGATAAGACTTGCCAGATTATTAAAAAGTATGATGACCAAATAACGTACTGGATTAGTGAACCTGATAAAGGTATTAGTGAAGCCTTTAACAAAGGAATTAAGATTGCATCGGGTTCATGGATTAATTTCTTGAACTCTGGGGATTACTTTATTAACGATAAAGCCATTAGTGATGCTAGCCAATTCTTTGATCAAGCTCCTATTGTGACTGGTTTTTCTAAATGTGGGGCTGGAACTCTCCCCAGGATGAGATTGCATAATTCATCCTCACTAAGAAGACGTGCTAAAATCTCACACCAAGCATCCTTTGTCCATCGGGATGTGTTTAGTGAGATTGGGCTGTTTGATGAGCGCTATCAGATTCGTATGGACTATGATTTTTGGCTTAGAGCCCTTCGGAAATATAGTTTCGTGATGATGGATGGCGCTTTAGTAAATTACGCTCCTGTGGGTCTCAGCAGTATAAGCTCAACGACAAGAATGTTTTATGAAGAAGAAAAAAGAGCCAATTGCGAGCATGACATCGATATGGTTTCTGGAATAAACCTATATTTGAACTTCAAATATTACGCAGACCGAATGAGAAGATTTATGCTGGGAAGATGATACTTTCTAGCCAAGCCCCTACCACCCTCACTAAAAAGTTAAGCCAACTCCAGACCGTATTAGGGAATTTGGACCGCTGTTTGGTTGCCTATTCTGGGGGCGTGGACTCAAGCCTGGTAGCTAAAGTAGCCTATGATGTTTTGGGCGATCAGGTTTTGGCGGTAACGGCGATATCCCCCTCGTTGATGCAGGAAGATCTGGATGAAGCGATAGACCAAGCTCAGATTATTGGGATTCGCCATGAAATTATTGAAACCTATGAATTGGATAACCCTAACTACAGCAGTAATCCGGCCAATCGTTGCTATTTTTGCAAGAGTGAACTCCACGGTAGGTTAGGGCCCTTAGCACAAAGTCTGGGCTATGACGTCGTTGTCGATGGAGTCAATCTGGATGATTTGGGAGATTATCGACCAGGGCTTCAGGCGGGAAAAGAGAAAAGGGTACTTTCACCTTTGGCTCAATGTGGCGTCACGAAGTTAGAAGTTCGCCAACTTTCTCAACTACTGGGCTTGCCTTGGTGGGACAAGCCAGCGATGCCTTGTCTCGCTTCCCGTTTTCCTTACGAAGAGACGATTA
>JBAUTA010000113.1:0-1842 GCA_049581985.1 Kovacikia sp. | reverse complement strand
AACGAGGCTCGGGAGATAACATTGTGGTCGTTGTTGCTAACTTCTCTAGCTGGGGAACGGATATTCACCATCCTAACGCTGAGTATGTCGTGTCTAACTGGCCCAAACTATTCTCCGGCAGGAAATGGCGTGAAATTACCCAGGATAGAGAGGTTCCTCTGGAGTGGGCAGGACGAGAGCCGATCTTTGCCTTTGAAGCAAAAGTATATGCAGCATTGCCAAGTTAACGTAGTTTCTGAAAATGGGAGAGGTGTGATCGTTCCTTTCTCATTTTTAACTTAGAACGGTGCGGCATTGCTGCTGGCGATCGCCGATTTTGATGATGGGGAAGGAGAGATCGCCAGCAACAAACTGGAATTGAGCCCCTACTAACTGAATTAGTTTTGCAAGAAGGCAATCGCATTTTTTGAATGGAGATAGGGGCGATCGCTTATCACCCCCCATCCCCAAAATCGATAGATATGTTTAGGTGTGCGATCGCTTCTTTTAAGGGACAATTGGCATGGGCCACTTTAGGTTTCGTTGGTCTCATTTCGACCATTGACATTAATGGTGTCCCGATCGTGATCTGTCCCCAGTGTGGCAGATGGTTCAACCCATTATTTAGCGTTTTGCTGGTAGCACTTTCAATCGCCGCTTTTGCCACAAATCGTAAGACGTCGCACAGACAGAAGCAATGCCAGCCAGGGAATGACTGAGATATCTAAAGTGCGATCGCTATAACCCAATATCCGATGGGCGATCGCATCTAGCAGCCCAACTTGGAACTCCAAAACAAAGTAGGAGGAAAATATGAACACGACTCATTTATGCTCAAAACCAGGGATTGCTTTAGGCGTACTACTGAATCTTGTCGCCTTTTCCATACCCGTCACTGCCGCTTCTGTAATGGTTCAGACAGAAGCAACTGCCAGTAATGCCGCTGCAGGAGAGCCGGGCGCAACAATTGCTGCTTCAGCCTTGATCGACATACTAGTAACGGGTGCCGATGGCAAACCAGTCTCGACGCTGGGAACCAATCTGGGTAACGGTGCCAGCGTCATTACACTGCCATCAAATTGGACCTTAAAAGTGTCCTCCGTACCGCCAGGAGGCTGCCTCATCAGCCCCACTCAGTTTGCCAATCAAGGGAATGGAATCTATTCAATTCGGGTGGTTCCCTTGGTCAACAATCCGAGCTGTCGTTGGCTCTCTGGAGATTACCTTTACACCATTCAGGTCAGCACCCCGACCCAGGATGGCAGTGTGATTGGAAAACTCACGATTCGCTGAATAGACGGCGTAAACTCACAAATTTGGGGATAAGGAATATACAGCTAAGAGGCCACCGTTCGGCTGATACCAAACACGATCGCGCATTTGTCACAGTTTTGATGATTATCAGTGAGGTATTGAGGTCATGGCTTTAACCACCTACGGAGTCTTAAAGTGTCGAGCTTTAGATCGCAAAATTGATCCGGCAACCGATCCTTCACCGCACTATCAGGTCTTAGTCAGCGATGGAGCAAAAAAATACCGGATCGCCATCAACGTGAAATCTCAAGAAAGCCCGTCCGATTTGCTATACCTGGTCAACGATAACTTTCAACCTTCAATCCTGACCTCTCTACAAAATCTGAGTTTGGGCTTTCACAAACTGGAACATCGACCCAGAGGGATGGCCCTTGACTTTATTCGTGGGAACTTGTTTGATCCCAAAGAGATGAAGCCATTGCCTCCCGATGTTCCGGGCCTTGCCAATGACCTGAAGGAACTGATTGACCTCTATATTCAACGAGCGCTGCAATCAGCAGATGCGATCATCTATGCCTTCGGAGCATCCTGGGGACCTGAACCCCAAAC
>JBAUTA010000112.1:0-2498 GCA_049581985.1 Kovacikia sp. | reverse complement strand
CTCCCCACCCCACCCCCCGAAAGGGTCTGGGGGGATGAGTTTAAGGCCAATGTAACGAGAATCCAGGGCAATCAGTCAAGTCCAATGCACCCCCAAGCTTGAACCTGGGATAGAAGCAGGGTGTGATCACGACCCCAGCCTCGAAACGCAAGCCGGGATTTGGTTTCGAGGGGGCATGGGGGTGGGTTTACCTTGACCCAGACTTGTGTATACACGGTAGCTTTTATGACTGAGGAGGGCTTGCTTCGGTTAGGGATTGTCCTAGACGAGGTTCTGTGCCTGCTAACAGACGTTGAATATTGGTACGGTGGCGCAGGATGATATAGAGACCACCGGAGATCGCAAACAGCAGGTAGGGTAGGGGTTGGACCAGGAAAAACATCAGCCCAAAAACGGCGATCGCTCCAGCCATGGAACTGAGCGAAACAATTCTGGAAGCTGCCAGCACCAGCAAAAACACTCCAAATGTTCCCAATCCAACGATCCAGTTCATCGTCAGCAAAATGCCCAGGCTGGTTGCCACGGATTTTCCGCCGGTGAACTTCAGAAAAATTGACTTGCTGTGCCCCAGCAAGGCCGCCATCCCTGCTAAAGTTACCATCCACGGCAACCAGATAGCAGCATCAACCATTGATGGAGTCAGGGATTTGAAGGGTTCCAGGGTGTAGCAAATCTGGACAAGGGCGATCGCGCCTGCCCCTTTCAAAATATCCACCAGTAATACAACCAGGGCTGGCAGTTTTCCCAATGTTCTTAACACATTGGTCGCTCCCGTTGATCCTGACCCGTGTTCCCGGATGTCGATTCCCTTTAGCGATCGACCCATCCAGTACCCGGTTGGGATGGAGCCTAGCAGGTAAGCAATAAGCAGCAGTAATCCGTTGAGGCTGAGCCAGAGAACCATAGGAGTTAGGGAGGGGGAGAGTAAGAGAATCCGATAATTAGCTAATTAACTAATTAACTAATTATCTAGTGTTTAGTCCCTTCTACGCCTACTCACCATTCACCTCTGCCGTAGCTGGAGGAAGCAGAAGAGACCTGCGGGTTGGGGGCAAAGGCCAGCCAGAGGGAGAACTGGAGCAGGGAAAGGCTGACCTGATCTTCGCTTTCGTCAATGACGATGAAGGGGAGGAGTCCGTCTTTAATAGAGCGATCGGCTTTCATCGCCAGGGCTTCCGGGTCTTCAAATAGGGCAACGCCGCGATCGGGACCAAAGTCGCTGCGGGTAATGCCAAGGCAGTCCTGTAAGCCTCTGCGCCATTCTCCCAACCGTTCTGGGGATTCGGCTAAGACCAGGGTGCGGAGGCGATCGCCATACAGGCTGTGCAAAATTGAAATGGATGCCGAGGAAACCAGAATGTTTTGCAACCGGCTTCCGAGGGTCCGGATTGCACCCCGCCCACCCTGGGTAAAGAACCAGTTGGAAACCCGCTCTGCATGGATAGGTTCAAAGGTGCGGCGGAGGTGCCACGCGGAACCGTAGTAGTCCGGGCGATTCCGGTACTGATCCAGTAGGGCGCGAATTTTTCGGGTTTGATCCTGAAAGTTTTGTTCCGCGAACTTAGGCGTGGGTGAGGCGGGTGAAGTGGGGGATTGGGTCTGCGTTGCTTCCCCTGATGCCTCTGGACGAGCGGCGGCGACTTTCACTGCTTTCGGTAGGTCCAACTGTTCAGCCGTGAGGGCGAGATCTTGCAGACTGCCGACCAGATAATCCTTAAAGCTTTTGACCCGAATTGCCAGATCTTGAGAAACGCCCGCAAAGTTGGTTCGCATTTCATTGCGAATCCTTTCCTGACGGCGTTCTAGCTGTTCCACACTGATTTGAAGTGCTTGCTTGCGTTGTTCTAGTTCCTTCAATCCTTCCTGAACTAAACGCCCGATCGCCATCTGGGCATCCGCCGTTTGTTCTTTAAGTTGAGCCTGGGTTGTCCTTAACACAGCAATCTCCTGCTTCAGGGATAGCTCCTGCCGTTGCAACTCGGCAACACGCTGCTCTAACTCACTTCCTGTCACTTGCTCAAACACCTCCACAACCGGACTTCTTGCTGCTGCTGGCTTCACCTGAGGACGCGCCTCATCTTCGCTAATTGCCTCACTCAGCACTTCTTCCGATGCGATCGGATAGCGATCCCTGGAAGATTTGGGGCTTGGGTCATTCTCTAAGGATGCAAACCAGGCTGGCTCATTCTCTGTCATCACCTGGATTAACTCATCCGTGTCTGTTGAAGTTGACGCATCCTTTGGAAAATCGAAAGTTAAGGCATCCAGCGGTTCTCCAGCACTTTGATCTGGCTCCCCTGTCGCCCAGTTTAAGGCATCCTCCAAGGACTCGGGGGGATCCGGTTCTGCTTCGAGAGATGCCAGAGGCAAGGCATCCTCCGTCCCCAGGCTGTAAGGGTCTTCGCTTTTGGCTGAATCCTGCTTTAGGAAGTTCTCCAGCCTTTCTTTAGGGGGTTCAGGTTGCAATTCTTGGTGGTCGTCTGGAGTCATGGGCGAGC
>JBAUTA010000111.1:0-8273 GCA_049581985.1 Kovacikia sp. | reverse complement strand
CCCCCACTCCCCCAGATTGCAAAATTTATGATTTGCAATGCTAGATTTCAGGTGCTAGATGTTAGAGGTGCTAGATGTTAGGGGTGCTAGATGCCAGGGGGTGTCAAACCGGAATCCGAATATCCAGCGATAAAGATTCTACAGTTTGAAAGGCAATGCCTGACACCTAATTTCTTGCCATCTAACACTTACGCCTATCACGGCTCCACGGTTTCAACGATCGCCTCCCCCTCCGCTTTCACCCAGGCAATCTGGGCAATGCGGCGATGGCGGGCATAGTCATAAATCTTGGCAGGCGTCCGCCCAATCAACTCCAGCTCCACCCTGGCTAGATTGGCAGCATCGCGCAACTTTTGGGCGTAATTCAGGGCAGCAGTATAGGCCTGGGGAGTATCAGCAACAACTAGCCAATCGCTAGTAGAGGTTTTTTGGGGCAACTGGGCGGTTGGTAGCAGAACTTGGTGCAGCGCCTCAATCTGGAGGGAAAACCCAATACCCGGATAGGTTTGCCCCTGGGGATGATACAGTCCCAGCAGTTGGTCATATCGTCCGCCCTGTCCCAGTACTTGCAGCCCTGCATTGCTGGGATGGACCACTTCAAACACAATCCCAGTGTAGTAATCAAAGGTGCGGATCAGACTAAGGTCAAGGATAAGAGAGTGGGAATCCGGCAGGGGGGAGGGGGAAGGGGCTTCTAGAAGTTCGATTAAGGATTTCAGGTTATTTAAAGTCTGCCGTTGGGACGCATCGAGATCCAGGCTAGAAACCCGTTGCAAGACATCCGCAGGGCGTCCCCGCAGGTCTAGCAGAAACAATGCCCGATCGCGCAATTCGGCGGACAGGGGAAGGGTTTCCAGGGTAATCCGGTCCAAATGGGCGATCGCTCGTCGCACTTTATCCCGGAGGGCATCGGGAAAGGGAGATAGGAGCGATCTTGTCAGTTCCGCCTCCCCCAGGACAAGGGTCCACTCCTGCAATTTCAGCGTGTTTAAGCCATTGATCAAAAGCAGCAGGATTTCCGCATCGGCAAGCAGCCCGCCCGCCCCCAGTAATTCAACACCTGCTTGATAGGACTCTTGCTGGCTGTGGTTACCATCCTCTCTACGAAAGACATTGGCATTGTAATAAAGACGCAACGGATGGGCTGCACCAGCCATCCGGGTAACGGCTGCACGGGCGATCGAAGCCGTCAGTTCAGGCCGCAGACCCAAGGCTTCCTCTTCCGCATCTTGCAACTGAATCACCGTCGATCGTTGAATCGCTCCGCCTGCCATCAGGGTGTCGAGACGTTCCAGGGTTGAAGTGATAATCCGGTGATAACCCCAGCGATGAAATACCTGCTGTAAGCGATCTTCAATCCAGCGTTTTTGGGCAACATCCAGGGGCAATAGATCCCTGGACCCGGTTGGGGATTGGTAAACCATTACTTCTTCTTCCCGCCAAACAAACCAAACAGCCCTCCCCCTGATTTATCATCAGGCTTATTCCCCTTGGCAGCCGATTTAGGAGAACTGGCCGTCGTCCCTGAGGTCTTCCCGGACTTACCAACTGGCTGTTCCAATTTTTGTTTGCCTTCAAGCGCCATCGGCTCGTTAGGATTAATTTGCAACGCTTTGTTGAAATGAATTTTCGCCATTGTCGCCTGATTTTGCTTCAGATAGACCATACCCATCAGACTATGGCACTGGCTGTTATTGGGGTCAAGCTGCAACGCTTCCCGTAGCTCCAGAATTGCCTGCGCAAAGTTATTTTTATTGGTGTGCTCCTCCGCTCGCCGGTAGTATTGGGCCGTCAGATCTTCGCGGTAAGACTGTTGACTAGAGGGAGGGGGAGGAGCCGCACGGCGAGGAGGAGCCTGAGTCGAGTCTGGAACATTACTGCCTGTGTAAATCGTCTTTTTCGGCTCATCCAGGGAAAGTCCTCCGCTGCTTTCCTTGCGCATTAGGTAAACCAGATTCAACTCGCTGAGTTGAGCCGTTAGCTCCGCCGATTGGTTCAGATGCTCATACTGCTTGGCTGCCAGGTCACGCAGAGAGGTCTGGTAGAAATGATCCAGATTGGTTGCAACGGCAAGCTGTTTCGCCAGGTTACTCAGGATTTCGATCGAACTCTTTTTTTGGATAGCTTGCTGCCCTTTCAACTTCAAGAGAAGACCATACTCCGTCCGATCCTTTTCTTGAGATAACTTTTCCCAGGCGGGATTAACCAGTTTGGATAGGATCTGACTGGCAAGTTGCTCATCTTGCTTATTTTCAGTGATATAGCTGTCAGGATGTAGACGACGAGCAATCTTCAGGTATCGCTTGCGAATGTCTTTGATTTCAGCATCCACAGGCACACCCAGGATTGCATGGTAATCCGAAAAATCCAGGAAAAAAAGCCCTCGCTCAATTTGAAAAGACATGGTGCTGTCTGCTTACCTGCCGTTGAGTATCTTCTAGTGTAATACCGCTTGCTTGGGCTGATACTAGCCTGGATTACTAAAATTGCTGAGATTTGCCCAAGTTGTTAATGGAGGAATCCGCAGGAGCTCCCTACTAAGACTGTCATGAATGTGACCATTTGTTGCCAGAATTCGCCCGGAGTTGAGCTGAAAAGGCCCCCCATCATAGGCGGTTACTTTTCCGCCTGCTTCTTCCAAAATGACTAGGCCAGCGGTAATATCCCAGGGCGATAATCCCCGCTCCCAATAGCCATCAAATCGCCCACAGGCAACGTAGGCCAGATCCAGGGCGGCGGAACCACTGCGCCGCACCCCCTGGGTCAGGTGAGTTAGGTAGCAAAATTCCGCATAGTTATTATCGGTGGTCTGGCGGCGATCGTAGGCAAAACCAGTAACCAGCAGGCTCTTTTCCAGATTTGTGGTTTTAGACACCCGCATGGGACGTCGGTTGCGAGTTGCCCCCAGCCCTTTCGCCGCCCGAAAGAGTTCCTGCCGAAAGGGGTCCAAAATTACCCCGACCTGCGGCATCCCATTGATCATTAACCCCACCGAAACCGCAGAAACCGGGTACTGATGAGCATAATTGGTCGTTCCATCTAGAGGGTCGATCGCCCACAGGTAATCACTCTCCAAATTTCCCAACCGCCCCGACTCCTCCGCCAGAATCGTATGTTCTGGTACATGCCGATGCAGCACCTTCAGAATCGCTGCTTCGGCTGCCTTATCTGCCTCAGTCACCAGATCCCCAGGACGCCCCTTTTCCTCGATCGTCTCCAGATTTCCCAGATAATCCTGCAAAATCACCCCTGCTGCCAGGGCTGCCTCTGTGGCGATGTCGAGAAAGGTGTGGAGTTGTTGGGGAGTTGGGAGCATGGGGGTGGAGGAGAGGGGAAAGGGAGGGAGGGGGAGGGGTGGGTGGGTTCGTCATCCGGCTCTTCAGCACTGCCGAACTAGGGAGAATTGACAACGCTCAACTGGCTACCACTGACCAGCTAAAATTGGTTCTGGTTGCGAAACTCCGCTGGCATGAGCCGCATGGGCTTTTGGGGATTCCAGATTCCCAGTCCTAAAACTCTGGCGCGGTCCTGGGCGTGGGCAAGGCGCTGGTCGTATTTGTGATTTGGTGGATGGGCGATTGCTAGAGCATACCCCTCTGCTACCAACTGTTCATTGAGCAATTTTCCATTTAACCAAACATAGGCGAGCCGTTGCCCATTCGCATTTCGTGGTTCGGCATCCGTTTCTAGCAACACCTGCTGGTTGTCAAGCAGATGTTCAAGCCTGGCTCTTGCTGCTTCACCCCAGGGGGCTTGGGCGCGATCGGGAATGTCGATACCCTCTAACCTTACCAGTTCAGTAATCTCTGGATATCCTGCAACCCCTGCAACCTCAAAATCCCCTCCATTGGCAATGTGTTGTACCTGAACCATCAACCCCTGCGGAGAAACAGCAGGCTGGCAAGCCGCAAGGAAAAGACCAAGCACCAGGGATAGGCAACTAAGGACAAATGCAACCATGACGAATATCCGTTTTAGTCCTCATCCAGCGGCAACCCCCGTTTGACTCGACCTTTACCAAAATAGCGCCCAAACTGAAGCTCGTAGACCTCATCCTCATCCTGGGTTTCCACCTCAAGGTCAGACCGGGGGTAGCTAACACAGAGTAGGGCATACCCCTGTTTTCGCAGGTGGGGAGACAGCCCCATTGCCTCTGGCTGATAGATTTCCCCAGAAAGAACTCGAACCGCACAGGTGGTACAGGCCCCATTACGGCAGGAGAAGGGGAGGGTCACCCCCTGATTTTCACCAGTATGAAGGATATAGCGATCTTCTGGAACCTGGATTGTGTGGAGGGTTTGGGTCTGGCGATCGCGAATACGGACGGTATAGGAACGGGTCATATAATTAATTTGGGAAAAATCCCGTCAGGATGGAGTCAAGTTTTGCTACTATAATTCTTCTGTGCCTGTTGACGCAGCACAACCCCTAAAGCACAATCTGATTCTGTCAAATTCTGTAAAAATTGACTTAATCGGTTGGAAATCCTTATAAAGACTCTGAAAATGGGTTCTTGAAAACGGATTTTGTAGATCTATTTGTAGGTTTGAGGGATCCTCAAATCTATACCTGATCGGTTACTGCGGGGAAACGAATATCACCCTATTGATTTTCGTTTGGATAAACGTTCCCGCTTATCAGTGGGATCCACCTTGGAGAGATGGCCGAGTGGTTGAAGGCGCAGCACTGGAAATGCTGTTTACGGGTAACTGTAACGAGGGTTCGAATCCCTCTCTCTCCGTTCTATAGCCCTTGACAAAAGCCCTTGACCAATCAGGAGAATCGCTTGGGGAAGACTGGTAAAAGCCCGTTTTCTCAGCACGGAGCTGGCTGCTCTGGACTTAAATCACGGGCAGCTTGAATTACGGGCAAATACACCTGAAATTGAGTTCCCTTGCCTTCCTGGCTGAATAGCTCGATAAAACCAGCATGATTTTGCACAATCCTGAAGGCCGTTGAAAGCCCCAGCCCTGTATTTTGATCAGATTCTTGAGCGGTAAAGAATGGTTCAAAAATGCGTTCAATTAAGGCAGGCGGAATGCCGATTCCAGTGTCAGAAACGGTGATCATGATATAGCTACCCGGATGAACTGGTAGATGATTTTGAGCCTGGACCGCATCGACCTCCCGCTCAGCGATCGCCAGGGTCAACGTGCCGCCATTGGGCATGGCATTCCGTGCATTGCTACAAAGATTAATCACGACCTGGTACAGTTGGGTCGGGTCAGCCGCAACCAGCCCCAGCGGTTGAGTTGGAATATCTGTGACGATTTTGATCGCACTTGGAAATGTCTTCTGGATACTCTTGGCAATCTCTAACAACAAAACTTCTACTACCATAGGTTCGCGCTTGCCTGCAGTGCCGTGGGCAAATTGGGTAATTTGTTGAACCAGATCTGCGCCCCGTTGGGCACTATGTTTTACACATTCCCAGATTTCATGGCTTTGGGAATCCAGTTCGGATCGCCGAGTCAACTGCATCTCAGCAAAACTGAGGATAGGCGAAAGCACATTGTTGAGATCATGGGCAACGCTAACTGCCACAGATCCCAGACTTTCGATTCGTTGGGAACGAAAAAACTGGGCTTCGAGCTGCTTCTTTTCAGTGATATCGGTATTAGAGACCAGAATTGAAAGGATCTGCCCCGTTTCATGGCGCACCACAGTCCAGCGGCTTGCGACGATGATGGGTTTGCCCGCGGAGTTAACTTGATCGAGTTCCCCTTGCCAGGAATCCTGCTCAACGGTCTGGGTAAACCGTGCTGCCAGTTGATCAACAGCATCCTGGGGAAATAGGATCTGGGCCTTTTTCCCCAGGATGGCGGCTGAGTCCCAACCATACACTTTCTCTGCGCCCTGGCTCCAAAACAGAATCTGCTGGTCCAAATTCAGCACAAAAAATGCATCCGTGGTGATATCAATCATGGCTGCCTGGTCACGAACTTTCTGTTCAGCCTGCTGGCGCTCGTTTATTTCTTGTTGCAGTCGTAAATAGGCTTGAAGCAGATCTGCGGTTCGTTCCATAACCTGCTGTTCCATCCCGTCATGGGCACCCTGCAGTTGGCACTCCACCTGCTTGTATAGGGTGATATCATGCAGCGACCAGAGCAGCATATCCTTTTTCCGTTGAGGATCTTGGATTTGGATAGCCGTGATCGATACCGGAATCAGCCTGTCATTGCGGGGGCTGAGCGTGACTTCCCAGGGGTGGCCGGAAGTTAGCTGGGCCAGTTGTACCCGAAAGTAGGGGCGATCGGGTTCATGGATAAAGAGCAGTAATGGTTTATTGATTAAATATTCCTGGGACGTATAAAATAATAGGGATGCTGCATGGTGATTGACATAGCAAATATTTCCCTGCAGGTCAGTTACCAGATAGCCATTGGGAGCAAAATCAAACAATGTCTGGTAACGCTGACGCTCTAGCTCAACCATCTGCTGAGTGGCGATCAGGGTTTGATTTTGTTCCTGTAATTCTTCTTGAGAGGATTGCAACTCTTCCAGAACAAAGTAAAGCTCCTGGATTGCCTTCTCTAGCAGACCTTTCGGCACTGGCGAATCGGCGGCATATTGCTTCAGCAGTGCCACTCGTTGGTAAACCGCCTCTATCTGCTGGGAGATGTCCATATAGCAGTCCTAAATTATTTTTAATAACAAGAAGCTTTGCAAAAAAGGAGCCTTCTAAGGATTTTTTTACAGTTTAGATTTTTACAGTTTAGATTTTGAGAGTTTAGATTTTGAGAGTTTAGTGCGGCGTCCCAGCTTGATTTTAGGGTTAGCACCTTTGAAAAAGCCCAGTGGAAATTAGGTTAAGAGATCGTCAACCCTAATTTTTAGTCTTGGCGTTGCACTAGGTTTTTAGAGTCCAGGTTTTTAGAGTCTAAGTTTTTAGAGTCTAAGTTTTTAGAGTCTAGGTTTTTAGAGTCTAAGTTTTTAGAGTCTAGATATAGCGATCGCCAACTTAAGCAGAACCTGAGTTTAAAAGGCGCGTAGAGAAGCCGCCTCAGTCAGCCCACCTGCTCATCGTCCCAAGCAAAAAGGCTGAGCTACAGGATTGGCCCAGTACCTTTGTTTGCGCCTATAAGACTAACATAGCTCAATTTCGCACCATAAATTCTCTTGGAAGATTTAATTCTGATGATGGGAGATCTGTCGGTTATCGGCCTGCAGCCTTAACGACAGTGTTGGCGGGTCGAGGTTGCCCCTTCATCCTTTCAAAACTGAGCGCGGTGACACCTCCCGTTACGAGTAAAATGCCAAGCACTTGAATCGCCTGAAGGGGACTGTGGATGATCAGCCAGGCAAGAAAAGCAGTCATAACGGGACCACTGGAGGCAATGATGGAGGCGCGGGCGGCTCCCATAAAACGAACACCAAAATTATTTGCCAGGTAACCAATTAGCGTCAGGGCACCTAGAACGATTCCCCCCACGATGAACCCTAAAGGATTTTCGACCTGAACTTTCAAATCAATGGGCGATAGGGTCAGGATCAGGCTGGTCAGGACAAAGATAGTAAAGAACTGAACCAGGCTGACCGGAATGGGATGCAGCTTTTTGAAGCCAAGCTGCATAAAGACCAGATAAAACGCAAAGGCAACCCCTGCCAAAACGGCTGTGATGATCCCCGCACTGGTCACATTACTGGCTGAAGACACATTGGGCAGGGCTGTAAAGATAACACCCAGGGAAATTGTGCCCATGACAATCCACCGCAGGGTCGTGGGACGATCGCCAAACAATAACCAGGCCAGCGGTACTGTCACGATCGGATACATGAACAAAATTGTCACTGCCGGGCCTGCTCCAATTTTGCCGATCGCAATATAAATCAGGATTTGAGACAGGAACAAAAAGAATCCGCTGCCCAAAACATTAAATAGGGGACGCCGATCCGGAGCGGAAGTAAATCGCTTGATATCTCTCCAAACTGCCGGATAAAGAAACATTGCAACTGGAATCATGAGCGGCAGGACTACCAACATCCGCAGCCACAGAATCAACAGGGAATTTCCTAAAGAGGTGATATTGATCACTCCACCGATCCGCAGAAATCCCAGAACCGTACTCTCATTGCCGATGATCCTGACGACCACATTATGAATTGAAAGTGCCACCGTTGATAGCAGCACCAGGGCCAAACCAAGCTGTAAGTGGGAGATTTCATTTTTGGATTTGCCAGGCAGGGGCAACGGCGCTGCCGGAAATTCCAGGGGAATCGGGGCAGCTTCCTGGGGCCGGTTTTGGGAAGCCCGAAGCTGGGGGGTATGGCTG
>JBAUTA010000110.1:0-13662 GCA_049581985.1 Kovacikia sp. | reverse complement strand
GTCGATCCTCGTACCGTTGGCGCGTTGATTGGTCTCTACGAGCGCGCAGTCGGGTTATACGCCTCTCTGGTTAACATCAATGCTTACCATCAACCGGGCGTAGAAGCTGGGAAAAAGGCTGCCGCATCGGTACTGAGTTTACAGCGACAGGTTCTGGCAACGCTGAAGAGTGCAACTCAACCCTTGACGGTGGCAACGCTGGCAGAAAACGCTGGAGCCATCGATGACATTGAAGCCGTTTACAAGATTGTGAGGCATCTGGCAGCAAACCAACGAGGAATTACGTTACAGGGCGATCGCACTAGACCTTCCGGTCTGACTGTGTCAAGCCATTGATCCCAGCCATCCAGAGCATTCTACGTGGGATATACCTATGTTTGAAACCTTCTTTATAGACAATCCCAGTGCTGAGACCAAAAGCAGCATTCATCCACGGAAAGGTGTCATTATTGGCGCTGCTGGACAGGTTGGGATGGCATGCGCCTATTCGATGATGATCCAGAACTGTTTTGATGCGTTGGTGCTTCAGGATATTCAGACAGACCGGGTGCAGGGTGAAGTCATGGATTTGATGCATGGCGTTCCGTTTGTCCAGCCGATTGAGATCAAAGCTGGAACGGTTGCCGATGCAGGGCAGAACGCCGATTTGGTCATCATCACGGCTGGAGCCAGCCAGAAGCCGGGAGAAAGCCGCCTGGATCTGGTTGGACGAAACGTTGCCATCTTTAAACATTTGATTCCAGACATTGTCAAATACTGCCCCAATGCCACCCTGCTGATTGTGAGCAATCCAGTAGACATCATGACCTACGTGACGCTGAAGCTCTCCGGGTTTCCCGCTGCCAGGGTAATTGGTTCTGGGACAGTCCTCGACTCTGCCCGTTTCCGTGCCCTGCTGGCAGAGAAGATGGGCATTGATCCCCGAAGTGTCCATGCCTATATCATTGGCGAACATGGCGACAGTGAAGTGCCCGTCTGGAGCAAAGTGAATGTGGCTGGAATGCCGCTCTATATCAATCAAGGGGAGGCATCGTCAGACAACGCCAAGCTCAACGAGATTTTTGAGCACGTCAAAAATGCAGCCTACGACGTGATCAAACTAAAAGGATCTACTGCTTATGCGATCGGGCTAGCCACGACCGAAATTGTCAAAGCCATTCTACGCAGTCAGGAGCGCATTCTTCCAGTCAGCACGCTTGTGAATGGATTCTATGGCATTCACGATGTTTGTCTCAGTCTACCGTCAGTTGTGAATGAAAAAGGTGTGATTAAAACGGTCAACCTGACCCTCAATGACACAGAGCAACAACAACTGATTCATTCTGCACAAGTTTTGCGTGACATTTTTGGCAAGTTGACGCTTTAGCGTCAATACGGTTGCAAAACAAATTAACTCACTAGGAGACAAGCCGTTATGGTCAGTATCGTTCCCAACAACATTCAAATTGAAGACGATCGCACTGGGGTTAATATTGAAACCCTAAAGCGGGCGTTTCTGGATAATCTGTTCTACATTCAGGCAAAGTTTCCCAAAATCTCAACCAGGAATGATTACTACATGGCGCTGGCGTACACGGTGCGCGATCGTCTGCTCAATCGGTGGCTGAACACCACGCAGACCTACATGGAAAAAGCGCCCCGGATGGTTGCTTACCTGTCTGCCGAGTTTTTGATGGGGCCTCATTTGGGCAATAACTTGATTAACTTGGGGCTTTACAACGTGGTGAAGCAGGCGATCGAGGAATTAGGACTCAACCTGACCGATCTGATGGATCAGGAAGAAGAACCAGGTCTGGGTAATGGTGGTTTGGGGCGCTTGGCTGCTTGCTACATCGACTCATTGGCAACGCTGGAAATTCCCGCGATCGGCTATGGCATTCGCTACGAATATGGCATTTTTGACCAGGAGATCAACGATGGTTGGCAGGTCGAAATTACCGATAAATGGTTGCGGTATGGTAATCCCTGGGAAGTGGCGCGTCCAGAAGCAGAATTAGAAGTAAAGCTGGGTGGTCACACTGAAGCTTATACCGATGAGCATGGTCGCTACCGTACCCGGTGGGTGCCCTACAAAGTAGTTAAAGGCGTTCCCTACGACACGCCCATTCTCGGTTTCCAAACCAATACCGCTAATACCCTGCGGCTGTGGAAAGCAGAGGCCCCAGAATCCTTCGATTTTGAGGCATTCAACAAAGGAGACTATCTCGGAGCGGTTCACGAAAAGAGTGAATGTGAAAACATTACCAAAGTCCTTTATCCGAATGACGAATCCGATCAAGGAAAGCAACTGCGGCTGGAGCAGCAATTCTTCTTTGTGTCCTGCTCCCTGCAAGACATGATTCGCATGATGAAGACACAAAATCTATCCCTAGAACGATTCCACGAACACTACGCGATTCAATTAAATGATACTCACCCGACCGTTGCTGTGGCTGAACTGATGCGGCTCTTGCTGGATGAGTATGGCTTTGATTGGGGTAAAGCCTGGGAAATTACCACGAAGACTTTTGCTTACACCAACCACACCCTCCTCCCCGAAGCATTGGAGCGCTGGCCTCTGGGCATGTTTGGCAGTTTATTGCCTCGACATCTGGAAATCATTTATGAGATCAATCGTCATTTTCTTGATGATGTCCGTATAAAGTTCCCCGATGATTTCGATCGTCTCCGTCGTATGTCCATCATTGATGAGAGCGGTGAGCGATACGTTCGCATGGCTCATCTTGCCTGTGTCGGCAGTCATGCTATCAATGGAGTTGCCGAGTTACATAGCGAACTGCTGAAACAGACGACACTTCACGACTTCTATGAGATATATCCAGAGAAGTTTACCAATGTCACCAATGGGGTAACACCACGTCGGTTTATGGTGCTGAGTAATCCTCGATTGGCCAACCTAATCACCAACAAAATTGGCGATGGCTGGATTAAAAATCTGGATGAGCTACGGAAACTAGAGGACTTTATTTACGATGCAGGTTTTCGTAACGAGTTTCATCAGGTAAAACAAGCAGTGAAGCAAGATTTAGCCACTTACATTCGGACGCACTACAACATTGAGGTTGATCCCAACTCACTGTTTGACATTCAGGCGAAACGCATTCATGAATATAAACGGCAACATCTGAACGCCCTCTACATCATCACGCTGTACAACCGGATCAAGGCAAATCCTGATCTGGATGTTACGCCACGCACCTTTCTATTTGGTGGCAAAGCGGCTCCTGGTTACCACATGGCGAAGCTGATCATCAAGTTGATCAATTCGATCGCGGATGTAGTGAACAACGACCCAGAGGTGTGCGGCCGTATTAAAGTTGTATTCCTGAAAGACTACAACGTCAAATTTGCCCAGCGTGTCTATCCTGCCGCTGATCTCTCGGAACAGATTTCCACCGCTGGTAAGGAAGCCTCTGGAACGGGCAACATGAAATTCTCAATGAATGGTGCCCTCACGATTGGCACACTGGATGGAGCGAACATTGAAATTCGAGATGCCGTGGGAGCCGACAACTTCTTCCTGTTTGGATTGACGACGGCAGAAGTGCTTGCCAAGAAAGCGGCTGGATACAACCCCTGGGATTATTACAACAGCAATGGGGAACTGAAACTGGTCATCGATCGCCTCTCCTCCGGATTCTTCTCCCATGGTGATTCAAACCTATTCAAGCCATTGCTGGATTCTCTGCTGTATCGTGATGATTATTTGCTGCTGGCAGATTACCAGTCCTACGTTGAATGTCAGGATCGAGTGGGTAAGGCATACCGCGATCAGGATCACTGGATTCGCATGTCGATCTTAAACGTGGCACGGATGGGCAAATTCTCTAGCGATCGTTCCATTCGGGATTATCTCCAAACTATCTGGAAGGTGTCACCTGTACAAATAAACGTACCCGAATACAGCCAGGCAAACGGTGATGTGAAACTCAGTTTCTAAAAATCAACGTTGTCAGGGCATAGCTGTGCTGCGCCCTGACAAAAAACATTGCAGGAGACGCACAATGACACTCAAGATTGGCATGAACGGCTTTGGTCGGATCGGACGACTGGTCGCTCGGATTGTGATGGACTTCCGTACCGATTCTCACTCTAGTATCTTTGATGCCCTGGCGGGGATTGGTTTGAATGCCAACTTCTTTAAGGTGGTGTCCTGGTACGACAACGAGTGGGGCTACTCTTTCCGAGTTGTAGACCTGATGCTTTATATGGCAAAAAAGGAAGGACTCTTATGAAACCACTGATCCATCGTACTAAAATTGTGGCAACGATCGGTCCGGCCAGCGATTCTCCCGAAATGCTTCGCAAACTGCTGCTAACGGGAATGAATGTAGCACGACTCAATTTTTCGCACGGTAACTATCAGGATCATGCGGAACGGATTCAACGATTGCGAGACGCTTCCGAGGAACTGGACTTGCCGTTGATGCTGCTGCAAGACTTGCAGGGACCCAAGATCCGGGTGGGCGATCTACCTGCTGAAGGGATGCTGCTGACTGAAGAGGAATCTCTAACGCTGGTGCCGATCGCCGATTACGCTGGACAAGCCAACACCGTTGGCATCGACTATCCCTACGTCGCAGAAGAAGCGGAACCGGGGACGCAGGTTTTGCTAGATGATGGTTTGCTGGAACTGCGGGTTGAGAAAGTGGATGGCAATGCCGTTCAATGCAAAGTCATTGAAGGTGGTGTACTGAAGAGCCATAAAGGGGTCAACTTCCCGACGCTAAATCTGCGCCTGCCTTCTATGACTGAGAAAGACAAGCACGACTTGGCTTTTGGCATTGAGCAAGGCGTAGATATCATCTCCCTCAGCTTCGTTCGCAAGCCGGAAGACGTTCAAGCTCTGAAAGCCTTGCTAAGGGAAAAAGGCGCTGATATTCCCGTACTGGCGAAGCTTGAGAAACCTCAGGCGATCGCCAACCTGGAGGCAATCGTGGATGAGTGTGACGCGATCATGGTGGCGCGGGGCGACCTGGGTGTGGAAATGAGTCCAGAAAAAGTGCCGCTGATTCAAAAGCAGATCATTCATCTATGCAATCAAAAGGGCATTCCGGTGATCACGGCAACTCAAATGCTTGACAGCATGATCCACAATCCCCGTCCCACTCGTGCAGAAGCCAGCGACGTTGCCAACGCCATTATGGATGGCACTGATGCTGTGATGCTATCGGGCGAATCGGCAGTGGGCGATTACCCGGTTGAATCGGTCAAAATGCTGGCTCGGATTGCGACGGAAGTGGAGCCAGCCATTCAGGTTGTCAATTATCCGGCAAGGCGAACCGATGATGCCGATGCGATTAGTGAGGCTCTGCACGCGATCGATGACACGATTGAACTCCAGTGCATTGTTGCGTTTACCGAAACAGGTTACACTGCTCAACTTGCTTCGGAAGAGCGTCCGAAAGCACCAATTGTTGCTTACACCCCAGATCCCAAAACTTACCGCCGACTTAGCTTGAATTGGGGGGTTAGACCCATATTGCTGCAACAGGTGCAGGAAGATTTGACTGATGTCCTGACTCAGGTAGAGGCAGACTTAATTAAACGAAACTTCGTGGCGGCTGGTGACAAAGTGCTGGTGATGGGTGGAATTCCGTTTGGCAAAGCAGGCAGTACAAACTTCCTTAAAATTCACACGGTTGCACAGCAAGGGTAACAAATAATGGCTAAATTGATTTTGACTCGCCATGGGCAGAGCCTTTGGAATGCGGAGAATAAATTTACTGGATGGGTCGATGTGCCGTTGAGTGAGATGGGGCGGGCAGAGGCAACGATCGCCTCTTGCAAACTCAAAGATTATCGGGTCCGAGTTTGCTTCACGAGTAAACTGTTTCGAGCGATTGAAACTGCCATTATCATCCTGACGGAAGTGGATGACATCTGCGACGGCAGAATTCCCATCATCCAACATGATGTCGGTGATGCAGACTGGCATGGCTGGGATAAATACAATGGTGATCCCGAACAGGAGCTTCCAGTTTATTCCACAGCGATTCTAGATGAACGCTACTATGGCGATCTTCAGGGCTTAAATAAAGCTGAAACCGCCGCAAAATTTGGTAAGGAACAAGTGCAGCTTTGGCGGAGATCGTATGATGTGGCTCCACCAGGAGGTGAAAGCCTGGAAGATACGGTGGAGCGAACGGTTCCATTCTTTCGCGATCGCATCCTTAAGCATCTAATGGCAGGGGATAATGTGCTGATCGCTGCCCATGGAAACTCGCTCCGTTCTATCATCAAGCAATTGGAAAATCTATCCGAAGAAGAGATTGTCAAAGTTGAACTGGGAACAGGGGTTCCCATTGTGTATGACATTGATTCGAACGGCCAAGCCACGGACAAAATCATCCTGAATTGAAACAACTTAGTCGGCCAAAAAAGTTCCATATTCCATACAAACAGGTATTCCAATGAGTGCGTCAGAATCTCCAACCGTTATTGTAGGCGCAGGCTTTGCTGGACTTTTTACGGCCCTCCACCTCAGTCAACAGCGCTACCCCGAACCCATTGTTGTGATCGATCGCCATAACCGTTTTTGTTTCAAGCCCCTCCTGTATGAATACCTGAGCGGCGAAATGGATCCAGATCAGGTTGTTCCCTTCTATGGAGAGCTCTTGCAGGGTAGCGAGATTTCCTTCATCCAGGGTGAGGTGAAAGCCATTGATTTGGAAACCCGCACAGTCCATCTGGCCAGTGAAGACCGCACCTACGGATACCTGGTTCTGGCATTAGGTAGTGTTCCTGCCTTCTTTGCTGAAGGCGCAGCTGAAAACGCCTTGACCTTTCAGTCCCAGGCGGATGCCGATGTTCTGAAACAGCACCTCATGAATTGCCTGCAACAGGCGGTCAAATTGCCAACAGCCGAAGAGCGCCGCTCGCTACTAACGGTCGCGATCGTAGGGGGTGGGCCAGTCGGCGTTGAGCTAGCCCTCACGCTGGGTGACTTGTTGCCCCAGTGGTATCAACCCCTGGGCGGAGATCCAAAAGAGTTCCGCATTGCACTTCTGAATCGTGGAGACATTCTCCAAGGCGATGTCAATAGCCTGCTGAGAGACGTTGCCACAAAATCCATGGAAGAGCGCTACGTTCCCACCGAACTCATGCTGGAAACCTCTGTCACAGCCGTTCGATCAGGTGCGATAGAATTTACCCGCCATGATCAACCAGGACGGCTAGAAGCCAGCACGATCGTCTGGGCCTGCGGCACGAAGGTGCATCCGTTGATTCAAGCGCTGGCGATACCAGATGAGGAACGAACTCAGCGGGGACAGTTGCTAGTCAAGCCCACCTTGCAGTTGCTTGGATACCCAGATGTCTTTGCAGCTGGCGATTGCGCGGTCATTGACTACGGGGATACCAATGCCAAGCCCCTGCCTCCCACAGCGCAGGTCGCTTATCAGCAGGGAGCCGCGATCGCCCGTGCCCTGAAAGCGAAAGCTCAAAATCTGGAAGCGCTTCAGCCCTGCAAAGTAAGCCTCCGTGGAACCTTGATGAAATTGGGCTTGGGAACCGGGGTTGCCAACCTCTTTGACCGCTACGAAATTGTGGGTAGAGTCGGGCAAAAAATCCGCCAGTTAACCTATCTAGAGCTCTTGCCAACAACCATTCGCAACTTCAAAACCACTGTGGATTGGGTGAAGGACGAGATTTTTCATGCCAGCGCCGACGAACGTCATGCGTTTGACTACACTGCGGGCTATGAACCGAACGAATTGGAAATCCTTGCATCGGCAGTCATGGCTGGTGCAACAGCAGTCTCAGTGGCAGAAATCGGGGCCGTTTCAGATATGCTGGAAGCGGTTGCCCTGGGGCGTGAACTAGCGGGTGCACCCAATAAATATGACTCTAACCGGGTCATTCAAGCTCTATTTGGGCATCACACCAAACGCAAAGCGGCACTCCTGCAGCTTAGAAGCACCCATGAAACCGTCGAAGAGCTTCTGCAAAGAGCGACGGCTCAAATCGGCAGAGCAACTGAAATCCTGATTCAGAAAGCAACGCCGGAAGAGGCCTATGAATATAAGGAATTCCTTTATGCCTGCTGCGATCGCGTAGCCAGAGCTGCTGGCAGCGGATTACTAGGCACAGGCCAACAAGTGGGGGCGGCAGAAGCTATGGTTCTAGACCAGGTCAGAGCAGCGCTCAGTTTATAAGCCGCTAAAACATCTGTGTAGGCTAGTGTCTGTCAAATTCATCAAGTAGTTGACGACTTCCTCGCTAGCGTTAGACTGCTTCCAAAAAGTAGGAAGGTCCGAATTGAGAGGCCAGCGTGACGATTGATGCAAGCAAGAAGCTTTCAAGAAGGTCTTTTGAGTTATGGCAACGACTATTGAAGATTTTCCCGCCAGATCTCTGGCGGATGCTGATCTATGTCCTAGAGGGCGAGTTTTTCCCAGCCCTGTGAACTGGCGTGACCAGATTTTGTATCAGCTTCTGCCCGATCGTTTCAGTGATAGTCGGGAAGCCCAACGCCCGATGTTCGATCACAACCACTCGGAGCAATTCAGAGCGAGTAATAAAGCCGCCTGGATGGCAGCCGGAAACAAGTTCAATGGCGGGACGCTCAAAGGCATTCAAAGCAAATTGGACTATTTGCAGAATTTGGGTGTGACAACCCTCTGGATTAATCCACCCTGGAAGCAGCGTATTGACTTGCAAACCTATCACGGGTACGGGATTCAGAACTTTTTAGACATTGATCCCCGCTTTGGCACCCGCCAGAATTTACGGGATCTCGTCGATGCAGCCCATGATCTCGGTATGTACGTAATTCTCGATGTGATTTACAACCACAGTGGCAGCAATTGGTTTTACCAGGATGAGATGGATGGTAGCCCTCAGGAAAAAATGCCCTACCGCTTCTCGCCGCCCTACTCGATTCATGGTTGGCGTTCTGCTCAGGGAACCAGTATTCCAGAACCTGTGTCGATCGAGGATGGCGTGTTTCCGGAAGAATTTCAGAACCCGGACTGGTACAACCGCGCTGGCATGATTACCCAATGGGAGGCATTGGGATGGGAAGACCCGATGAATCCCTTTGTTGAATTCCGGCAGGGCGACTTCTTTGAACTGCGAGACTTTAACTTAGAACGGGAGGATGTGATTGCGGCTCTGGGGCAGGTCTACCAGTATTGGATCGCTTTAAGCGATTGTGATGGCTTCCGGGTCGATGCCGTCAAGCACGTCTCTCCCCTGGCTTCACGCAAGTTCTGCGATGCGATTCACGGCTTCGCCCAGTCGATCGGCAAAGATAATTTCCTGCTAGTTGGCGAACTGACAGATGACAGCATGGTGCGTGGCTACCTGGATATCTTTGGGCGTAATCTAGATGCCGTGTTGGATATTGTGGTGGCTCCCAACCGGCTGTCTGCGGTGGTCAAGGGATTAGCGCCTCCAAACGAGTTCTTCGGTCTATATGATGATAAAACCTTAGCTGGCAGCCAGCGGCAGTTGGGCATCTATCATGTTGCGGTGCTGGATGACCACGATATGTCATCCCGTCCTCGTAAGGAGCGGTTTGCCGCGCATAGTGACTCGCTTCCCTATCGCTACGAACAGGTGGCTCATGCAGTGGGGGTGATGTTGACAATGCCGGGAATTCCATCCATCTACTACGGCACCGAGCAGGCGTTTGACGGTTCCCAGGACTATCACGATTACAGCATTGAACCTGAATACGCCTACATCGATCGCTACGTTCGAGAATGTATGTTTGGTGGTAAGTTTGGAGCCTTTGGCACCGAAGGCTGTCACTTTTTCAATCCCGACCATCCGACCTATCTGCGGATTGCTGCGATCGCCCGCGTCCGCAACCGGCAGGACAGCATGGGCAAAACGCTCCGTCGAGGACATCATTACCTGCGAGAAACATCATTTTGCGATCGGCCCTTTGCCATTCCCTCGGCAGGTGAAGTTATTGCCTGGTCGCAGGTTCTCTACACGACGGAAGTATCAATGGCGCTCAACACGCACGGGTTGGAGCAGCGGGGAGCCTTTATGACGGTAGACCGATCACTGCACCCAATTGGTTCCACGATGACGATTCTGTATAGGAGCGATTGGAGTGATGACCAACTGCGCCATCCCCCGGTCTCAGAAACATTACCTGTGCAAAAGTACCAGGAACGAACAGTGGTGCGGATTGACTTACCCCCGTCTGGAATGATGATTTTGTCTTAGCGAAAATGGCCTGGGAGCTATTCTGAAACTGTCAACTATTCAGCGACTGATTGTATGAAAATACTGGTACTGAATGCAGGCTCTAGCAGCCAGAAGTGCTGTCTCTACGAGATAGCAGACGATCTCCTTCCCGCTGATCCTCCAGAACCCCTCTGGGAAGCTACGGTCGATTGGACGCACCAGCAGGGTTTTGCCGAAATCAAAGTCAAAACAGCGGCGGGGGAAGTGCTGAAGGAAGAAACTCCGACTCAAGATCGAGTCAAGGTAATCACCCATCTGCTGGAAACTCTCTGGCAGGGAAAAACCGCTGTCATGGGACAGCCGTCAGAGATCAGCGCTGTTGGGCACCGGGTGGTACATGGCGGCAGAGAGTATAGCAAAACGGTCAAAATAACTGCTAAGGTGAAGGCTACGATCGCCCGTCTGGCTACCCTGGCTCCGGTGCATAATCCTGCCAATCTGGAAGGAATTATAGCCATCGAGAACATTCTGGGAATGGCAGTACCACAGTTTGCTGTGTTTGACACTGCCTTTCATAGCCAACTGCCAGAAGCTGCCGCGATCTATCCCGGTCCTTATCAATGGGTGGAGCAGGGCATTCGTCGCTATGGTTTTCATGGTATCAGTCACCGATACTGTGCCGAGCGTTCTGCCCAAATTTTGCACCGAGATTTACAAGACCTACGGCTCATTATTTGCCATCTGGGCAATGGTTGTTCCCTTTCGGCTGTCTACAATGGACACAGCATTGACACCACAATGGGATTTACGCCCCTGGATGGACTGATGATGGGAGCACGCTCTGGCTCGGTCGATCCGGGTATTTTGATTCATCTGCTGCGGCAGGAGGGCTACACTGCTGATCAGTTAGATCAGGAACTGAACAAAGAATCAGGTTTGAAAGGAATTTCCGGGGTGTCTGCCGATTTGCGTCAGGTAATGGCCGCGATCGCAGCAGGCAATCCCCAAGCAACACTGGCTCTGGACATCTACATTCATCGGTTGCGCTCCTGTATCGGCTCTATGCTGGCAAGTCTGGGTGGTTCAGATGCGCTGGTCTTTACGGCGGGTGTTGGCGAAAACTCCCCGATCGTTCGTGCTCGCGCCTGTGAAGCCTTTGAGTTTTTGGGATTGAAGCTGGATCCATTGCAAAATGAAAGCCATCCGGTGGACAAAGATATTGCTACCGCAGACTCCACTGTGCGAGTGCTGGTGATTCACACTCAGGAAGATTGGGCGATCGCACAAGCCTGTTACCTTTGCAAATTAAGGGATATTGCTGAACAGGAACCTTGATGTTGTTGCTTTTTTGCATATGTCCTGAAAAGATAAAAATATCTTTCTGATCTATGGATGTTTGTACGTAGACGAAACAACTCTCTATTTCTTCACCATAGTGGTCATAAGTAGCTGGGCGCAATTAAATAAAAGATGAGTTTGGGGGTGGAGGGGGTGGAACCCCTTGCCTGGGGGCGCAGCCCCCACTCCCCCTTCTTACAATTAATTAGAGCTACCTACTTAATACCTTGTAGTGAAAGAATTTGATCAAGAAACACTTGAAATTTTTGGAGCTTTTTTGCGCTTTCCAACTCCGAAAAACCTGACTGCGTCATGGCTTACTATGGCCCAAGAATAATTCAGTCGAAGGAAACCCTTTAAACCGTGTCCAACTTGAAAACCGTAGTTTCGAGGATATGCTGGAAAGCTTGCCAGTTAAGAGCTACAAGCTCCAAAGGACTATCTTAAAAAACTTCAGGTTTCCAACATGGACGGGGTTTATCCGCTATGTTATGGCAACAGCCATGATTGTTAGGACATTTCAAGACCTGGAATCAACAAGAGGCTTAAGCCCCTTGTCCTGACCCAGAAGGCTATGGCTATATCCTTTGCCTTAAGCAGTAGGATTGCTTATTAACTTTTGTTAGCAGATTCGCAAAAATCATCGTGCGATACACGTCAATATCTGTTTGAACGCAACTTTACCTCCAGAAGGGGTGACAATTTGGTATAACCCATAGGGTGGTCAGTCGAGGTGAGAAACCCATGGGACAGCACTGCTCTGTCGAAGCACCGATTAATCTAAAGCATTTTCATTTGACAGGAAGCAGAAATCCAGTTGGGTTGCTTATGATTTTTTGCCTGGTTAGTTTGCTAACAGGCTGCTTCAACCGATCTCAACCAGCTACCAATACTCCTGATTCCGGTTCACCAACGCCAACCAACTCAAGCAGTCCACCTCTCCCTCCCAGTCCGCCGATCACATCTCCTACAAGCACTCCCCAAGCTTCCCCTTCAAGTCAGAACGGCAATCAATCGGGCGCGGTGAAAGAGATCGAAGCACGCCTTAACAAAACGGTTTCTGGGGCAACGGGAGTTTCGATTCAGTCGCTTACCTGCCCCCCAGGGGTGGAAGTGAAAGTAGGGAGCCGTTTCGATTGCACTGCCGTGTCCGATGGACAATCCTTTGCGATCGCCGTTGAAATCACCAATGCGAGCGGCCCGCAGTTCCAGTGGAGTACCAAAGGACTGCTAGTACTCTCAAAACTAGAACAGTTCATCCAAAAGCAAATCAAAGATAAAAATGGGCTAGCCGTCACCGCTGATTGTGGTGGCAGTATTCGGGTTGCTAAACCAGGGGAGACATTTGAGTGCAAAGTCTCCGACCCCCAAGGACAAACCCGGCCCGCCCAAATTATTGTCAAGGATGATCAGGGAACGGTAGACGTTACTTTGATGTAAGGAACTTGCAGATCAAGATAGCAGTTCCACCTGGGTCAGGTAAGGGGGGATCGCGTCACACACCCCTTACCTCCTCACCCGCGCCCCCAGCCCACGCCCCCTCACCCCCCTACCCACTTTGGCAATTGCATCAGGGATAGCGGTTACTGAGCTTGATCCTGTGTTAATGTAGTTTTCGAGAGTTTGATTCGGTCGTGTAGTTTGTTCTTGATATTGATCAGGCTTCTCTCCGGATTCCAACCTCCACAACTTCTAATTTCCCGGAGAATTTCCATGTCAATTTACGTAGGCAACCTTTCCTACGCCGTCACTCAAGAAGAGCTTTCGGATATCTTTGCTGAATATGGCACCGTTAAGCGGGTTCAACTACCCACCGATCGGGAAACAGGTCGTCCCAGAGGGTTTGGTTTTGTCGAGATGGAAACCGATGCTGAGGAGGACGCTGCGATTGAAGCCCTGGATGGGGCTGAATGGATGGGTCGAGACCTGAAAGTGAATAAAGCCAGACCCCGCGAAGAACGGAAACCGGGGGGCAACTTTGGTGGCAATAACAATAGAGGTTATTCTAAGCGCTATTAATGCTATAGGTAAGTAGGTCGGCTTAATTAATTTAAGGAAGGGTTTGGGGCCTGCGTCCCCAGGCAGTGGGTTTCACCCCCTCTACCCCACTGTCACCTTTAGTTTAATAACGCCCGCCTACTTATACCAATTTAAATAGCGAACAGGGCAGATTGGGGACGG
>JBAUTA010000109.1:0-5812 GCA_049581985.1 Kovacikia sp. | reverse complement strand
TGCACCTGATCCATCGCTACTTTAATAATGTCTGCACTGGAACCCTGAATCGGAGCATTGGCAGCCGCCCGCAGCGATTGGGCATCGTACTGGTCGCGCACTTTGACTTTACTTAAATCGATCGCATCCGGATCGGTGCCGCGCAATTTTCGCAACGATTCGCTGGCAAAGTTGAAGTAGCGGCGACGACCCAAGATGGTTTCGACATAACCATTGGCGATCGCTTCCCGCTGCATCTGCTGCAAATACTTGAACACATTGGCATAGCGTTCGTTAAACCGCTCAATAAATAACTTAGCGTCGGCTGATTTCATCCCTGCTTCCCGAGCAAACCGTTGAGCGCCCATGCCATAAATCACGCCAAAGTTAATAATTTTGGCAAGTCGGCGCTCCTCTGGAGAAATTGTTTCCTTTTCCAATAGCAATCGGGCTGTCAGCGTATGCACATCTTCATTCCGCTGGTAGGTTTCCAGCAATACCGGTTCCTGGCTCAGGTGCGCCAGAATCCGCAGTTCAATTTGGGAGTAATCGGCAGAAACCATGACCCACCCCGGTTCGGCAATAAACGCCTTGCGAATTTGACGGCTGAACTCTGTCCGAATCGGAATGTTTTGCAGGTTGGGATCGGAGGAGGACAGACGCCCCGTAGATGCAACGGCCTGGTTGAAATCGGTGTGAACGCGCCCCGTGTCGGGACGCACCAACGCAGGCAGCGCATCCACATAGGTAGACTTCAGCTTGGACAGGGTGCGATACTCCACGATTTCTTCAATAATTGGATGCTCGCCTTCAAGCCGTTCGAGCGTCTGGGCATCGGTGGAATAGCCGCCGCTGGCAGTCTTGCGTGATTTCTTGCGATCGAGTCCCAGTTTCTCAAACAGCAATTCGCTTAATTGCTTGGGAGAACCGAGATTAAAAATTTCACCTGCTGCGGCATAGGCACGCTGTTCGATCGCGTTCAAATCCTGTTCCAGTTTTTTGGAAAATTCTCTCAGATAATCCTGGTCAATCCGCACCCCACAGTATTCCATTTCTGCTAGAACGGGTTCCAACGGCTGCTCCACTTCTAGCAGCAACTGGTGCAGGGCTGGAACTTCCTCCAGCTTGGTGCAGAGTTTGGGCACCAGCAGAAAGGTGGTGTAAACATCTAAACCGCAGTAGTTGGCAACGGCAGGAATCTCCACATCCGCCATTGCTTTTCCTTTCGGCACCAGGTCGGTGTAGCTCATGGCAGTGATGCCGAGGTAAGTGCGGCTCAAGTCAGACAGGTTGTGTTTGTTCTCCGGGTTAATCACGTAACTCGCTAACATGGTATCGAACACCACACCGGCTAGCTTGATACCCTGACAGCGCAACACGAGGCGATCGAATTTGGCGTTTTGCAATGATTTGGGATAATCTGCACGCTCCAAAATGGGACGCAGCGCTTCCAGCGTAGCGGCTTTATCCAGATTCTTTCCGTTTGTATGACCGAGGGGAATATAGGCCATATCCGACAAACCCTCCCCCCAACAGCAGCCAATTCCCACCAGATCGGCATCTCGGGGCTCCAGGGCGGTGGTTTCGGTGTCCCAGGCAACGGGCGTGTCAGGATTGGTAAAGGTTTTGAGGCGCTGAACCAGCTCGTCTAGTTTAGCGGGAGTATCGATAATGTGAGGCGTGATTTTTACCGGGACTTCATTCTGAGCGGCTTCCGTTTCTTCGGGACTGAAAAACCAGAGATCGGGGTCTTCGTAGCGGGGGGAGCTAATAGTTGCTGCTTGGGTTTCGCCTGTTTCGGCATCTGCCCTGCCATCAAACTGACGATGGAACTGGCGAATTTTATTCAGAAAAGAGTTGAATTCTAGCTTTTCCAGCAGGGGCACCACTGCTGCATCGTTGATTTCTTGCAGCTTGAAAGCTTCCAGCTCCGCATCGATCGGCACATCTAAATGGATCTGGGCCAGATATTGGGAATGTAGCGCATCATCACGCCCCGCTTCTAGCTTCTTGCGAACGGCATCTTTTACCTGAGCCAGGGATGCATAGATTTGCTCCAGACTGCCGAATTCGCTGAGTAATTGCACGGCAGTCTTCTCGCCAATCCCCTTGACACCGGGAATATTGTCGGAGGCGTCCCCACAAAGTGCCTTAAAATCCACAACCTGAGATGGCAAAATGCCTAGCTTTTCCTTCACCTGTTCTGAGCCAAATTCCCGCGGCGGTGGTGTGCCTTTACCGTAGGTGGTGCTCATGTAAAGGACAGAGGTGTTCTGATCCGGATCGATCAGTTGGAAGAGGTCGCGATCGCCACTCAATATCTTGACCCGAAACCCACTGGCGGTTGCCTTGCGCGCCAGCGTCCCAATAATGTCATCCGCTTCGTAACCCGGAGTTGCCAGAATTTGCAGATTGAGCGCGGCCAATAATTCCTGCAAGTTGATCAAATCGGGCATGAAATCTTCCGGTGCCTCCGGTCTGCCTTCCTTATAGGTTTCGTCGGCTTCATGGCGAAAGGTTTTTTCCCCCATGTCGAAGGCGATCGCCACATACTGTGGCTTTTCCATCTCCATCGTTTCCAGCAGTGCCTTCAGAAACCCATAGGAAACGCTGGTCGGGATCCCGGTTTTGGTCCGCAGCCCCCCATCCCGACCCTTGGAAAAGGCAAAGTAGGAGCGGAAGGCGAGGGAGTGTCCATCGACCAGGATGAGAAGCGGTTTCGTTGGAGAGGGAATAGAGGGAGGCAAGGGAATATCAGCTAAAGGGATATGCCATATTGTAGAGAATTCAGGAGACAGGAGCCATAATGGTTAAGACGGGTTCGGGAGACTCAAAAATGGGGCTATGGCTTTTGCCTTGGGTTTTGTTGACTTTTTGAGTCGGCAATGAACCAATGACAGCAAGCATTCTACCGATTAAACCCCGCCACAAAAGATCTGGCACTTATCCCCCTTTGGGTTCGGTGCCGTCAATATAAATCACCACCTTGGCTGGACCGTAGCGATCGCGAATGGCCCGCTCAACCCGCTCAGCAATCGATCGGGCAATCCCCATGCACTCCGGATGCAGGATCAGGTGCATCTCAACAAACACCTGCCGCCCCACCAAACCCCGCGAGTTGATGGCATAACAATGGGTAATTCCTTCCACCTGGTGAATTGTTTGGGCCAAAGCTTCGGGAGCGATCGCAATTTGCCGGATCAGCGATGGCAACTGCCAGGTAAAGACTCGATAGCAGCTCACCACAGCTGTTAGCACCATCAAAATTGCCAGGGCTGGATCTAACCAGCTATACCCCTGCCACACGCCAACCAGACCTACTAAAACCACAATCATCAGCCAGGAATCTTGAAATAGATGTTTGGCATTAAACCGCAAAGCCGTGCTTTCCAGAACCCTTGCCTGGTAACGTTCAAAGCTTGCCAGACAGAAACTGATCGCCATGACCACCCCCAGGAGTTGGATCAGAGGCAAATTAATCCGTACAGGCAAAACCTCGGTGGGGGTGGTGACGATCGCCTCTAACTGCTGCAACGAGACCACCAGTAGGTCCAGACAGGCAAAGCCTAAAAAAGCGACTAGCAGAAATGCGATCGCTGTTTCCAAACGACTATGGCCCCAACCTTCTCGCCCAGAGGGCAGGGAGGATGACACCGAAATCAAACTTAAGAGAATGCTAGAGCCATCAATTAGCGTGTGCAGTGACTCTGAAATCAGGCTGAGAGACTGAGTTGCCCAACCAATCCAAATCTTTACGGCTAAAGTGAGCAGCGTCAGCCAGAGAGATGCCAACAATACCTGACGACTTGCCCGACGACGACCTTTTGCCTCAGCCATTTCCTATACGCTCGTAGGCTGTCAACATTTGATTGACAGTAAAGAGATTTTGCAGAAGTTATTTTTTAAGGATTTTCAACTCCTTAAAAAATAAAAGCCATCTATAGCGATCCTTTGCGCTCCTTTGTGGTTGTTGAAAGCATTTTCTACCAGGAAAGACTTTCAAAACGCACCTATCTCACAAATGATTCAGAAGTGCTTATAGATACTTTGCCTCAACATTATGATTCGTTCATTTGGGATTGGACGGAAATTAATGAGCTGTGACCGAGAAAACTGACAAATTGAACAATGGACTTTAGACTATGGACTGTGGAGTAAAGGACGGTTGTTGAATCCTGGAAGTGTCCAGCAGGAGTTACGTGGTAAGTAAAAAGATGAGAGATTGGGGGGATAGGAGTGTGGAGGAACCCATTCCCTCAGCAACTCATTCTCCCAAACCCTATCTTACTCCCTCAAACCTTCACCCCTTCATCCCCATTTTTTAGCGTTGATGCCAGCATGCAAAACCAATCTGCAACCAGTTCCCAATCTCAGACCAAGGCGCAGGACAATTCTAAAGATATTCAACTTTTAGTGCTGGATATTGACGGCACGATCGCTGGCATCGAAAATGTGGTCCGCGAACCCGTTAAGAAAGCAATTCGCGCTGCTCAAGCAAAGGGAATTCCGGTGGCGATCGCCACCGGACGGATGTACCGTTCAGCCCTCCGGTTTCATCAAGAGATTGGCTCAACCCTGCCATTGATGGCATACCAGGGAGCCTTAATCAAAGATCCGATGAGTCAAACTGTCCATCGCCATTGGACCCTTTCTCGACACCTGGCAAACCAACTTCTCGATTATTTTGAGCAGCCAGAACTGCGGCCTCTACTTTCGATTCATTTCTATATCAACGATCAGCTTTATATTCGAGAATTGACCTCAGAAACCAAGAGCTATTTGGAGCGCTCTATTGCAGACCCAATCGTGGTCGGTGATTTGCGGCGAACCTTAGACCAACCACCGACTAAAATTCTGGCCCTGAGTGATGATACGGCTTTAATTGATGGATTATTGACTGGCTTGCAGAGCCTTTACACCCCCGCAGAACTCTACTTCACAAAATCTGTCGCCACCTTTTTTGAGGCAACCGATCCACGGGTCAACAAGGGAACGGCTGTGCGCTACCTGGCAGAAGAGTATTTGGGTCTCAAGGCAGAAAACGTCATGGCGATCGGCGACAACTTCAACGATGTCGAAATGATCGAGTATGCCGGAATTGGAGTTGCGATGGCCAATGGTCCTGAGGAAGTTCAGGCAAGGGCAAATTGGGTGGCACCCAGCGTAGAACTCGACGGAGTCGCCGCAGTGATTGAAGAATTTCTGCTGTGACCGATGCCCGCTGGACTCAAAATCGACAGGCAGCTGGGTCAAATGATGATTTTTGATAGCATAACAAGAGTAGTCTCTGGTGTAGATCAACTATCCCCAGGCAGCTTTGCAGGATGCCTTGACTGTGGGCAAAATCTTGAACCCGCGGGCTAGATCGCCTTCCTTGCCTCTACATTTTGGTAAGTAGGTAGCTCTAATTAATTATAAGAAGGGGGAGTGGGGGCTGCGCCCCCAGGCAGGGGGTTCCACCCCCTCCACCCCAAACTCATCTTTTATTTAATTGCGCCCAGCTACTTAACGATTCTGTTTCCATCTCTTTCCGTGGCCCAGCGTCACAGAAAATCCATTGTCCCCCGCCTTGTGAGAACTTAACTCCCCCTCACAAGGGTCTGGGGGGATGGATGTAGTACCAATTTAAATAGCGAACAGGGCAGATTGGGGACGGGGTGCAGGGGTAGAACCCCTGGCTGGGGCTTTGTCCCCACATCCCCTTTAATTCCAATGTCCTAACGCGCTTGCGTAGGGCTATAGCGGTTTGCACTTGGGTGAAGTACAGAAATGTGAGGCCCAGTGGGGTGCTTCGCGCCCCACTGGGCCTCACACCCTGGAAAAGGGCTATATA
>JBAUTA010000108.1:0-1507 GCA_049581985.1 Kovacikia sp. | reverse complement strand
AGAGTTTCGGGGATCTCTGGTAATTGGTTGATTGCCACGATCGCCGTCCGTAACCACTGGGGCAACAGATAAATTCCTGCTACCCACTCAGTTTCTTTCACCTGTGCCCCAAACCCCTGCACCAGGGGTTCGGATGCTGAGGTAGCTAACACCCACAAAAATCGCCCCTAAAGCATTCACCCCATTGCCCGATAACTCAACGACCAACCGCTTCATTCCTCCCCTCCATTCACCGTCATCAAAAACTCACAAAAAACCCGCAAATCTGTCTGCAACTTCGCCAAACAGTTTGGCAATTTAGTTGCCAGAGCCTCCACTCGCTCAGGAATCAAATCAAACGTGTAGACATTCCGCACCACATGCCGAAACCCGCACAGGTCATTCAAACCTTGCAGCGTTTCACGACTCAATACCTCTGGACGTACCCCCGGCACCGCTGCCGCCATCTGTCGCAACAACCGCCGATGCCAATCTGATCCCTCCGGTAGTTTCTGATCCACCGCCAAAGCCACTTCCCGAAAAATCCGTTCTGTCCCCGAATAGAACCCATGCAGATTCAAAGCCACAGTTCCTAAATAATCCGCATCACCCGTCGTCTGCACCTTATCCATCAACGCCTGGGTTTGCCTCACCAGTTTTGCTAAATCCGCCAAGTCGTGGTTAATTTCCCCCACCAGTACCTCATAGCGGCTCATAGCTCCACTCCCTTTTGCTCAATCACCTCCCGTATCCTCGATCGGGCGTGTTCTACCTGCACCAGATCCACCGAAAAATCTGACAGATCTAGCAACCGCACCACCGCTTCCAGATAGCGATCGTCTGGTAAACCTGCCACTGCCAGATCAATATCTGACTCTGCCCGTACCCGTTTTACCTCCAGCATCGACCCAAATAGCCACACCTGCCGTGCTCCAAACTCCTGCTTCAACACCTGAGCCGCCTCCCGTGCTACCTGCCAGCCCCGTTGCTGCCGTGTTTGCTGTTGCTGTTCTCGTTCTGCCTGCCGCCGCCGCACCGTCTCCCGGTATTGCGCCAACTCCTCCGGCGAAAGCTCAATCATCGCCCCCCTCCACCGGAAACTTTGCCAACAATTCCTCCCGCGACAACTGGAGCAGCAGCGGCAAATATTCCTCTGACAACAGCTTCAAAATCTCTGGCACTCGTGCCGCTAACGCCTCATCCAGTTCACCAAACCGCATCTTCAGCAAATTCTCCACAGCTTCTTGTCGCCCCTGTTGAATGCCCTGTTGAATGCCCTGTTGAATGCCCTGTTGAATGCCCTGCTGGATGCCCTGCTGAATGCCCTGCTCTAAGGTTGATTGATATGCTTTAGACAAATTCATAAATACCTCTTGATCATCTTCATCTAGATCATTACTGGTTTCTAAGGTCAGTCGCCAGTTCAACAACAACTCTAACGAATTGGCACGAAAGGGTGAGTCTTGCGGTAAGGCAATTAACTCTGCGATCGCGCGACGCTGGGTTTCGCCTTTGCCCAAAATCCGTA
>JBAUTA010000107.1:0-13398 GCA_049581985.1 Kovacikia sp. | reverse complement strand
CGCTGCCCTGCGCGGTCAGGTGGATGCGCTCGAAGCCCGCACCGCCACCCTGGAAAAACAGCAATTCTCCACCACCACTAAACTCAATGGAGAAGTCATTTTTGCCATTACTGATACCTTCGGCGATCGGGCCACCCGCAACGGCAGCAATGGGCGGTTGACTGGAGTCACTGCTCGCAACGAAGCCAGCTTGAGAGACGACCAAACCAATACCATTTTTGCCGATCGGGTTCGCCTTTCGTTTGATACCAGCTTCACTGGCAAAGACCGGCTCAGAACCCGCTTGAATGCTCGTAATGTCACCCCCTTTAGCGGTGCGCTGACTGGCACAAACCAGACCCGGCTTGCGTTTGATGGCAACGACGGCAATGCGGTTGGCGTCGATAAGCTGTATTACCGCTTCCCCGTGGGCGACAAATTACGGATTCAGGTGGATGCGCTCAATGATGAAGTTTACGATGGCTTGATCAGCAGCCTCAGCCCCTTCGAGAGCAGCGGCAGTGGGTCGATTTCCCGCTTTGGTCGGTTCAATCCAGTCCTGCGGATTAACAACCCAGGTTCAACTGGCTCGGCCGGGATCACCTTTGCCTACAAATTCAGCGATGCCTTCAGATTTGAGGGGGGCTATCTTTCCGATACCGCTAGTAATGACCCAAGCGCCAAAAATGGGTTGTTTAATGGTGCCTACGCGGCGATCGCCCAGGCCGTGTTTACCACAGGCAACTTTACCTTTGGCGTGAATTATTCCCACTCCTACTACCCCGGTGGTGGGGATGTGAACCTGACCGGTAGCACGGGCAGCACCTTTGCCAGCAACCCCTTTGGACAGGTTGCCACCTCAGCCGATACGGTTGGTGGGTCGGTGCAGTACAAGTTCAGCCCCCAATTCATCCTGGGCGGTTGGGCTGGCGCATCCTTTGCCCACAGACGGTCTAACAGCGATAATGCCACAGTGTTGAATGCGGCGGTCTATGCGGCGTTCCCTGACTTTGGGAAAGAAGGCAACCTGCTCGGGATTCTGGCAGGGTTGCCGCCCCGGGTGATTGATAACGAAGGCTTGACGATTGCCCGGGAAGACCGGGAAGCCTATTCCGTTCACCTGGAAGGGTTCTACCGTTATCGGATCAATGACAACATTGCCATTACTCCTGGTATCTTTGTGATTTTCAACCCGGAGAACAATGCCCGTAACGACACCCAGTTCGTGGGTGTGCTGCGGACTACCTTTACCTTCTAGATTTCCTCACACTACGCCTGGGGTACCTCCTTTTTGGGGGTGCCCCTTCATAGTTGGAGGAAAGTATGATGACGAGCATTTTCTACCCGCCTGCGCCCTGAGATTAATGACTGACACCCCTGAACCTGGAAACAATCCCCAAGCTGAGTTGAGGGGCGATCGCCCGCTCTCTAACATGTCCTTTGAACAAATCGGCTCTGAAATTTTGGCGGCTGATGGCATCGATGCCTGGTTCAGTCAGGGGTTTGTCTGGCTTGTGGGTGGGTTTGCTGGCTTAACAGCCCTGCTTTTGGGCTGGATTGGGTGGGTCATTTTTGAGAAGGCCCAACCTGCGATTCAGACATTTGGCTGGGGGTTTCTGAGCAATCAGGAATGGAATATCAATGATCTAAAGTTTGGGGCACTCCCTTATATCTACGGCACCCTGGTGAGTTCACTGATCGCCCTGATCCTGGCACTACCCATCGGATTAGCCGTTGCCCTCGTGACCAGTGAAAATTTTTTGCCGCCCTGGGTGCGATCGCCCCTAGCCTTTGTCGTGGAGTTAATTGCAGCAATTCCCAGCGTCATTATTGGGCTGTGGGGCATCTTTGTGCTGATCCCATTTATGCAGCCAATTCAACTCTGGCTATACAAAAACTTTAGCCAGATCCCGCTGTTCAGTACGGAACCCTTTGGACCGGGAATGCTGGTAGCAGGGGTGATTCTGGCGATTATGATTTTGCCGACGATCGCCGCTCTGAGCCGGGATGTGCTACTGGCATTGCCGTCGGATTTACGAACTGCTTCCATGTCCCTGGGGGCAACCCGATGGGAAACAATTTTTCGCGTGTTGCTGCCAACTGCGGTTCCAGGCATTTTGGGAGCAGCAATTTTGGGATTGGGACGCGCCTTAGGAGAGACCATGGCAGTCACCATGGTGATCGGTAACTCTGCCCAGATCAGCCCTTCCTTACTGAATCTGGCCTACACAATCCCAGCGGTGCTGGCCAATGAATTTGCAGAGGCGTTAGATGATCTCCATATCGGTGCCCTCATGTATCTGGCCTTGATTTTGTTTGCCCTGACACTGCTGGTCAATATGGTGGCTGTTTTAATGGTGCGAGCGCTGAAAGATGGAAAATGATCTGCTATCTAGTCCCGCATCCGATCTAACACCGGAATTGACCAGCCCTTTACCGGTCGGACGATCGCTGTTTAGCATGAGCATGACAGCAATTGCCTTTTTACTGACGGGGCTGGCCCTATTGCCACTGCTGGCAATTCTGGCAAAGATTTTAATCGAAGGCGTCCCTCACCTGAAATGGGAAGTCCTGACCGCGCTCCCTGCCCCTGTCGGTTCGCAGGGCGAACCCAATGGTTTCGCCAATGCAATTCTTGGCACCCTGATGATGGTTGGCATTGCCGCTGGCTTGAGCATTCCCGTTGGACTGTTGACCGCAATTTATCTGGCTGAATTTGGCAAAGGAACGGCGATCGCCCAAACCATTCGTTTTCTTGTCACCATTCTTAGTGGAGTTCCGTCGATCGTGGTTGGAGTGTTTGCCTATGGGGTGATTGTTCTCACCTTTAAAGGCTTCTCAGTCCTGGCGGGAGGCTTTGCCCTGGCAATTATCATGCTCCCCGTTGTCATCCTGTCCACGGAAGAAGCGCTCAAACTGGTTCCCACGCCCCAACGGCTTGCCTCCGCCGCGCTGGGAGCAACTTCACTGCAAACAACTTTCCGGATTGTGGTTGCCGCTGCTCTGCCTGGAATTACCACAGGCGTTTTGCTGGCAGTTGCCCGTGCGGCTGGCGAAACCGCCCCCCTGATCTTTACTGCCCTGTTTACCCAAAACTGGCCTACAGGTTTACTAAAACCAGCCCCCTCCCTTTCTGTCCTGATTTACAATTACGCCAATTCTGCCTATGTGGAACAAAACCAGATGGCGTGGAGTGCGTCCGCCATTCTGGTGGGGATGGTTTTGCTATTCAACATTTTGTCTCGCCTGGTTACCCACAAATCATCTAAGCTAAAGCTTTAAGTAGGTAGGTACTATTAATTACCAGAAAGGAAAATGGGAGCGTTGGCCTCTGGCAAAAAGCCCCACCTCACGATCATCTTTTAGGTTAATTGCCTCCGCTTCCTTCCTTCAGGACAAAACTCCCTGTCCTTCTACCCTCTGCCTTAGATCCCCATCGTCTGTGTTTAATTAGCACGTCTACTTCCATGCAGTCCAGCCCTAACCCTTTAATGAATTCAACTCATCCATCTGCTCTTACTCCAGCAGCAGAACAATCGCCTGCTCTACATGTCAGAGATTTGAATTATTACTATGGAAATCAAAAGGCAATTGCAGGAATTTCAGTGGACATTCCTCCGCGCCAGGTGACTGCTATTATCGGTCCCTCTGGCTGTGGCAAATCGACCTTTATCAAGGCACTCAACCGGATCGGGGAATTGGAGGGTAAAGTTCGCGTTGAAGGTAAAGTTGAGTTTTTTGGGCAAAACATCTACAGCCCACGAGTCAACTTAAATCGGTTGCGCCGCCAGATTGGGATGGTGTTTCAAAAGCCCAATCCTTTTCCGATGAGCGTTTATGACAACGTTGCCTATGGAATTCGAGTGTTTAGCCGCACGTCTCGAAATTCTCTGGACGATGTTATAGAATCAGCGCTGCGGAGTGCAGCCCTGTGGGACGAGGTGAAAGACAATCTGGCGAAATCAGCGCTGGGCTTGTCGGGTGGTCAACAACAGCGGTTGTGTATTGCTCGCGCTTTGGCGGTGAAGCCCAAAGTTCTGCTCATGGATGAACCCTGTTCCGCCCTTGACCCGATCGCCACCATTAAGATTGAAGAACTCATCGACTCCCTGCGCCAGGAACTGACGATCGTGATCGTTACGCACAACATGCAGCAGGCTTCCCGCGTTTCTAACTACACTGCCTTTTTCAGTGCCGACGAAAGCCGCATCGGGCAACTGATTGAGTTTGGTTCCACCTCGGAAATTTTCATGAGTCCCTCCCACCCGCGCACCCGCGATTACGTGGAAGGGCGCTTTGGTTAGCGCTTTGGTTAAGAGATGCACAAGAAATCTAGCCCTTTTCAAGGGTGTGAGGTACAGTGACGGTGCTTCGCGCCCCACTATCCCTCACATTTCTGTACTTCGCCCAAGGGTAAACCGTTATAGATCTGAAGTGACGGGTTTAGCGACCGATTTAAACGAACCCCCTCCAAATGAAATCCCGGCTTGCGTTTCGAGACTGGATCCGTGCTCAGGGTATACACCGTAGCTTTGCCAAAGGGAGGTTGGGGGGGCTGTTTTGCCGCATTCTCCAATTCAATGGATATGTCTGATCAGGGCTTTCACAATTTTCACGCTTCAATCAAGAAAACCCTCTGAAGAGATTCAGAGGGCTTTGCCATTCGCTAATAAAATCGGTGACGTGACAAACGGGGTCTATTTCGCAACGTTTGCGTCCACTTTCACACTGCCCAGGTAATTACCCGCTGGCAAGGTCGGAACCCGCTTATAGGGAACCGTATCTTCAGCAAAGTAAATGGCATATTCGGAACTAGACACCATCGCCTCAACGACTGCTTTTAGTCCGGAGTCAGCCAGTAGCTTACTGTACTGCTGGATCTCTGCCTGGGTAGAGGGAGTCCGACCCAGCAGATGCCGGAACAGAAACTCGATCGCCTTGTTAGGAGGATAGGGAGTATAGAAACGATCGCGATAAGCATCCGAACTTACCAGAGTTTGAACAAAGTCTCGTACGGAAATGCTACCGTTGCGCAACCCATCTTCCAAATCCGAGCGGCGGAAGTAATCAGGGATCTGATCACTGGAAACATCCATGATCTGGCAATAGAGGGCACTGATCGCCTGGTCAATCTCGTTTGACGCCATACCCGGCGTCAAACGGTAGATTCGGGCGGGTTTTTGAGTGCTTGCCCCGCTATACAGACCAGCCTCACTGGAGGACCTGCCCAAACCCGCATACGCTGGCTCTTTAGCTGCCTCTTGCCGCGCTTTAGCCGCATTGTCTGCCATTGCCTTACCCGTCATGGGCAACTTGGAATTATCCAAACGGGACTGCACTGGATCAAAACTGGGCACCACCAGTTCCCGATCCTGCTTGGTCAGCTTATTGTAAAGCTTCTGCGTGTTTGGATAATTTGCCGCAGGCAAGGTTAGATAGCGGTTGAAAGGAACCGTATCCTCACCAAACGCCTGAGCATACTCCGCACTACCCACGATCGCCGTAATAAAGCCACGCAAACCCTGGGTTGCCAAAATCTGGTTGTGTTTGCGGATTTCCGCCTGATCCAGAGGCGCACGACCGAGGAAGTGCTTGGTACCCAACTCAATCACCTTCGTGTTGGGATAGGGGGTATAGAACTCCTTGGTATAAAGACTAGAAGTTCCCAATCCTTCCACAAACTCCTTAACGGTGATATCACCATTGCTGAGCTTGGTTTCCAAAACCGTGAATTCATTCTTGACGATATAGGGAGCGATATCCCGTTCAAAGATCTGGCGATAGGCGGCCCCTATCACAATCTTCAAGTTTGCCTTATCTTCTAAGCCGGTAAGCTTAAAGACTTTAGTTTGTTCCCGTTTCTTCGTAACGCCCTGGGCCATCCGGAACTGAACATCCGGTTCTGTACGGACTTCAGTGACCAGACCCAGCTCAATAAAGCGTGGCGTACCGTTGAATTCTGCCTTGACCGACTTATCACCCGTACTGCCAACTCGCATCATCCGAAGTGACAGACCTGCCGGAGTTACATAGCGTTCATAGGGAACCGTATCCTCTCCAAACGCTTCCGCATATTCAGGACTATCAATAATGGCATCGATCAAACCGTAGAAGCCTTTCTTCGAGGAAATATCGAAGTACTTGTTGGTTTCCTGACGACCATAGGTAGGACGACCTAATAAACGGCGGTGAATATATTCAACCGCCTTCATCACATAGAGCGGCGTCCAATAGAGGCTGCGGAACAGATTGGATTTTGCCAACTGCCGGATGAATTCCCGCACGGTGATTTCGCCATTTTCCAGCTTAATTTCGTCAATACTCAGACGTTGGCCGGAATAGACATCCCGCCCAAAGACTTGCAGGTAGGCTGCCCGAATGACGGCTTGAGTGGTGCTCTCAGAAAATTTAACACTGATCCCTTTAGTCGAAGAACTCCCTCGACCTGCAGCCGCAATGCCACGGCGGGAAAGGCCCGTAAAGCTAGGCAATTGGTCCAGCTTGAATACCTTCGGACCCAGTGTACCGGGAGCAACCCCCCGCGCCCCTGGGTTACTGACCTGATTGTTGACCGCCGGACCTCGATTGATCAGGATACGACGGGTATCCTTGCCAAAGGGAGCCGGGCTGCTGCTGGGGCTACGGGTTTCTTTCGGGAAAATTGCCCCAAACTGGATTTCCAGGGAATCATTGCCAGAACCGTAGGGATGCTGATCAGGCAGGGGGTGATCGTAGGCTGCAAAAGTCGTGATGAACTGGGGCACCTTCCGGAAAGGAGCGCTGTAGTTAAACAGATCTTGCTGAGGTCCCCAGTTACGGCATTCCTGTGCTTCCTGTCCCAGACCCCGAAGGTAAGGCACCGTTTCTTCACCGAAGTAGTCCGAGTACTCACTGGAATCCACCAGGGCATCAACCAGGGCTGATAAACCACCTGTAGAGACGATCGAGAAATATCTCTGAACCTCTTCGCGAGAACTGGGACCCCGCCCAAGAATATGGCGGAACGCCAGTTCCAGCGCACGGCTGTTGATATAAGGCTCAAAGAAATTTTTGCGGTAGAGCGGAGACTTAGCGAGACGGCGGATAAACTCCTTAACGGAGATTTCGCCATTTTTCACCTTTGATTCCAGATCAGAAACGCTGAGGGAATAGGCGCGGGTGATATCTCGCTCAAATACTTGACGATAGGCTGCCTTCACAACGTCATTCTTTTCAGACGCCGACAACCCAGGCTTCATGGCATATTTAGGGCGACGTTCGGAAGCCAGGAAGTAAATCTGAGGTAATTTCAGACCCTGGACATCAGGAGAAGGACCCTGGCGCAACTTGTCAGAAGGAGTGGGTGCCTTGAACTCATTAATCAGAACATCAAAATATTCTTTAACGATCGCTTCCGCCTCAGCATCGCCCCGGACGTAGCCCAAAGAAGATGCTCGCAGTTCTTGCAGGGCAACAAGGGTCGCTTCCCCTGAACAAACCCGCTCAATGATCTCCCGTAGACCGCGCGTGTTTACCACCACGATATTGGGGTCACCAGCCACGATCGCATAAGTCGTATAGCGCAGAAACCAGCTAATATCCCGCAGGGATTTCGCCATATTACTGGGACCATAGCGCGCCACATTAATCGCCCGGAAGTTGGGAGGCACGGTCACGCCAGCACCAGGAGAGACGCTGAAGATAGAGCGAATACCGCTTAGAACAGCGTTGCTGCCACCAGAACTCACAAAGGTTGCAGTTCCCAACCTTGCCGCTTCCCGGTCATCCAGCACCGCACCGCCGCCCGTCTTGACGGGCAAATCGATGGGAGGGCGCTCCAGAAACGACATCGGAGAACCGCCCACGAAGATGCGGTTAGCAGCCCGCGACACGATGAGATCGGAGTTTCTCGTCAAGATTTCGGCGATCGCAAGCCGCTTTGCGCCAGAACTGAAATAGCGGGCGAGTTCGTCCAATTCGCCCTTCACCAGGAAGCGGTCTTGCTGCTCAGCCTGGGAAATTGTTGCAACTGGGACGGTTTGGTAAAGTTGCGGACGGGCGACCGAGCTTCCACCACTTGCTTTAACACTCATTGGATTTCAAAAGCTCCCTTTTACGGATTCGTGACTGTGTTAAATCTGACCAGGGTGTCACCTGGCAACCATTCAAAAACCTTTCCTCCCACAGAAAGAGACAGAGGCTTCCCATGAAAGGCATCAAACAATGACAGCACAGGGTTAACCAATTCAATATTCAGGTTAAAACGATTCGTACCCACAAACTTCATTTATTAAAAAGTGTGTAGACAGCGATCGCTTGATTCATCGTCAAATCATAGAGGAAAGGGGGGACCAAGCTGAGAGAATGTGAAGGTTTTGTTACAGAAGGAGTGAAAACGGGAGGGGAGGGGAGAGGGGGGAAGGAGAAGTCAGGGCAGGGGGACACTGGGAAAGAATGGCCTTCCATCCCATCGCTACCTCCCTCCTCCAGACTGAGGATGGGGGCAAAAATTTTGGCAATGGCCGCCAGAGCTACCGCAGGCTAAGCTCCTCCAGCCCACCGGTTTTTTTTCCATTCCTTAAGATGTGCATGATCGCGAGCAGCCTCTGTTCGGTACACTCAAGAATGCTGGATTCCTAATCACCATGTCAGATTCGCAAACGGTCAGTGCTGCTGTCGCCAAACTTTACGATACCTATCCGTTTCCGCCGGAACCCTTACTGGATGAGCCTCCGCCAGGCTATAACTGGCGCTGGACCTGGCCATCTGCCTATAGCTTTTGTACGGGTCAAAAGCCTCAAAGACAAAACATTCGGATTCTGGATGCAGGCTGCGGGACGGGGGTGGGCACCGAGTATCTGGTCCACCTGAATCCGGAGGCCCAGGTGACTGCGATCGACCTCAGCGCAGGCGCATTAGCTGTCGCGAAGGAGCGCTGTCAACGGTCAGGAGCCGATCGGGTTGAGTTCCATCACCTCAGCCTCTACGATGCCCAACAGCTTCCAGGTGAATTTGACCTGATCAACTGTGTCGGAGTGTTACATCATTTACCCGATCCAGTCCGAGGGATTCAAGCGCTCGCAGCTAAGTTAGCACCGGGAGGGGTTTTTCATATCTTTGTCTATGCCGAGTTGGGCCGCTGGGAAATCAAGCTGATGCAGGAAGCGATCGGGCTACTGCAAGGTGAAAAGCAGGGCAATTACACCGATGGCGTAAAAGTTGGCCGCCAAATTTTCGCAGCACTCCCGGAGGATAATCGACTGGTCCGACGGGAGCAGGAACGCTGGTCGATGGAAAACCATCGGGACGAGAACTTCGCCGACATGTACGTCCATCCCCAGGAGATTGATTACACGATCGAGACCCTATTTGATCTGATTGAGGCATCGGGGTTAGATTTCCTTGGTTTTTCCAATCCCCAATCCTGGGAATTGGAGCCGCTATTGGGCAAACAGCCAGAATTGATAGAGCGGGCCCAGGGGTTGAGCGATCGCCAGCGCTATCGACTGATCGAGCTTCTAAATCCATCGGCTGTGACCCACTACGAATTCTTTCTAGGGCGCTCTCCCCTCCCCCGGTCCGACTGGGCTTTAGATGAAGATCTGTTAAGCGCCATCCCCAATCGCAATCCCTGCATGAACGGCTGGCCCGGAGACACCTTGCTGAATGACGACTACCAGCTAGTCAAACTTTCAACCGCAGAATTTGAGTTTCTCCAAGCCTGTGACCATCATTCTGACCCGAAATCAGTTCAGTCCCTGCTGGCGGATTCGTTGCTAGATTTGCAGCAAATTCGATCGCTCTGGAAGCAACGACTAATTCTTTTAACTCCTGGCTTGCGTTAAGTATTATTACTCTCTGCGTGATATGATCTTTCATGATCAAGTGTGCAGCATGGAAACGGAAGCTCCCCCAAGAGTTTCGGTTCAGTGCTGTTCAGTGCTGACTACTTCGCTGTTTGACGTCACCTGTCATGAGGGATACACCCCAAACTGATTCCACTCCAGTGGAAGCAAATGCTTCAATGCAAGAGTTTTATCGACTCCAACAGGAGTTGTTACTGATTACGTTGGCATTAACCGGGGCAATCTTCATCTCTGTATGGATTTTTTACTCCCTCAATCTTGCTCTGAATTATTTACTAGGAGCATGCACAGGTGTGGTTTACTTGAAAGTGTTGGCTAGAAATGTCGAGCAACTGGGTAGGGATAGAAACCAAATAGGTAAATCCCAGCTAGCAATTTTTATTGGGTTGATTATAGTAGCAACTCAGTGGAATCAGCTACATGTATTACCTGTTTTTTTAGGTTTTCTTACCTACAAGGGGACCCTCCTCGTTTATATGTTCAGAAGTCTGATGCCCTCTGACTCTCGCTAGTCAGGCATTGCACACCTTTCTCTTCCTAACCTATTTGGGAAAGCCGCTCGGAGTCTAATGCTAAGTTTTCTCACGATTCCTCCGCTTCCGCTTGCCAGCCTAGAGGTTGGCCATCACTTTTATTGGCAGATTGGCGGTCTTAAAGTCCACGGGCAAGTGTTTATTGTTTCGTGGATTGTGATTGGACTATTGCTAATTGCTTCCTTTGCTGCAACTCGCAATATTCAGCGAATTCCTAAAGGCATCCAAAACCTGATGGAATACGCGCTTGAGTTCGTGCGAGATATCGCAAAGAACCAGTTGGGTGAGAAGGAATATCGTCCCTGGTTGCCGTTTATTGGCACCCTATTCCTTTTTATCTTTGTTTCCAACTGGTCAGGTGCCCTGGTGCCCTGGAAACTGTTTAAGCTTCCAGAAGGCGAGCTGGCGGCTCCCACCAACGATATCAATACGACGGTAGCCCTCGCGTTGTTAGTGTCTTTAGCCTATTTCTACGCAGGTTTCAGTCGGGCAGGGTTGGGGTATTTTGCGAAATATATCCAGCCAACGCCTATTTTGCTACCGATCGCAATTTTAGAAGACTTCACCAAGCCCCTCTCCCTCAGTTTCCGTTTGTTTGGCAACATCCTGGCAGACGAACTGGTGGTTGGCGTGCTGGTGCTGCTGGTACCCTTGTTTGTGCCGCTACCCGTGATGCTCTTGGGTCTGTTTACCAGCGCAATTCAGGCGCTTGTGTTTGCGACTTTAGCCAGTGCTTACATTCACGAAGCGATCGAAGTGAGTGAACATCATGGCGAAGAAGCCCATAGCACCTGATATAAAAATTTTGGATTTTGAATTTTGGATTTAGATACTGTTTGTGTATCACCATCCAAAGTGTTGAGTCCGAAAGCGAATGTTACCTGTTAGTCCAATCAAAAAAGAAAGGAAAAAGTCATGGATCCATTAGTTTCTGCTGCTTCTGTTTTGGCTGCTGCTCTGGCAATTGGTCTGGCTGCGATCGGACCTGGTATTGGTCAGGGAAATGCATCCGGTTCCGCTGTTGAAGGGATTGCTCGCCAACCCGAAGCAGAAGGTAAAATTCGCGGTACCCTGCTGCTGACGCTGGCATTCATGGAATCCTTAACCATCTACGGTTTGGTGATCGCGCTGGTGCTATTGTTTGCCAACCCCTTTGCCTCCTAGATCATTTGGTAACTGGTAATTGGTAGTGGGGTGCTGTCATGATTCGTCTCTTACCCATTACCGATTACCTGCACCCATTGGTGATATACGACTTGTTGATTAACCGGTTGCTTTTGCAAACACTTTAGATTCATGTTTGACTTTGATGCCACACTGCCGCTCATGGCGGTTCAGTTCCTTCTCTTGACAGCTCTCTTAAATGTGGTGTTCTTTAAGCCACTGACAAAGGCGATCGAAGATCGGAGCGATTATATTCGTAAGAATGAGGCTGAGGCACGGGAACGCTTGTCGAAAGCTGAAAGCCTGGCGCAGCAGTATCAGAAAGAATTGGCAGAGACTCGTAAGCAATATCAGGCGACCATTGCTGCGGCTCAGGCAGATTCTCAAAAGCTTGCATCCCAAAAAATTGCTGAGGCTCAGCAGGAGGCTCAGGCTGCACGGGAGCAGGCTGCACGGGAGCTAGACCAGCAAAAGCAAGATGCGATGCGGTCCCTGGAGCATCAGGTGGATGGGTTAAGCCACCAAATTCTAGAAAAGCTTTTAGCCGGGGTGCAGTTGTGAATTAGCGACCAGCTAATAGCGATTAGCCAAACCTGAGCTGTTTCTCCTTGACTTTTCTGGAAGTTACTTTTCTGAAAGTTACTTTTCTAGGAGCTAACGATCGATAGCCAGGCGCTAATCGTTAAAAGCTAACAGCTAAGAGCCAATAGCTAGGAGCCAATAGCTAGGAGCCAAATTTAAGTCGTGGATGTAGTGATATGGGAATTTTCTTAAAGCTGGCACTGGGAGCTAGTCTGCTCGGTGCCGAAGCAGCAGAAGCGGCGGAAACAGGTGGGTTTGGTCTGAATTTCGATATTTTAGAGACGAACCTGATCAATTTGGCGATCGTGATTGCCATTTTGATTTACTTTGGACGCGGTTTTCTGGGTAAGGTGTTGGGCGATCGTCAGGCCGCGATCGAGGCGGCAATTCAAGCGGCTGAGAAGAAGAAAAAGGAAGCTGCTGCTGCATTGGCCGATGAACAACAGAAACTGGCGCAGGCGCAGTCAGAAGCCGCAAAAATTCGAGCGTCGGCGGAAGAGGCAGCGAAATCTGCTGCTGCCGCGATTCTGGCCAAATCGGAGGAAGATATTCAGAGAATGCGAGAATCAGCGGCCCAGGATATGGGCCGGGATCAGGAGCGGGTCATTCGCGAACTGCGTCAGCGAGTTGTCGCACTGGCGATCCAGAAAGCCGAAGCGGATCTGTCCTCCCGGTTAGATGAGTCCCGGCATTACCAATTGGTTGATCGCTCCATTGCGTCTTTAGGAGGCTTCTAATGAATGAAGGTGGAATCACATCTAAGATCGCGGTTCCCTACTCTGAGGCCTTAATGTCCCTGGCACAATCTCAAGATCTGGTGGATCGGTTTGGAGAGGATGCAAGCGGGCTGCTCAGTTTATTGAATGAATCCAAGGATTTGCGTCAGTTTTTAGCCAATCCTGTGATCAATCGTGATAACAAGAAAGCGGCGATCGGACAAATTCTGGGGGATCAGGTACATCCCCTAATCAAGAATTTCCTCATGCTGCTGGTCGATCATAGCCGGATCATTTTTCTGGAAGATATCTGTAAGCAATATCAGGTGCGATTGCGAGAGCTGAAGCAAGCAGTTTTGGCTGAAGTTACCTCCGTCGTTGAGCTAACAGAAGAGCAAAAGCAAGTCGTTCGCGAAAAGGTCAAAACCGCAACTGGAGCCCAAGAAGTCGAACTGGAAACTAAAATCGATCCCTCCTTGTTGGGCGGTGTGGTGATTCAAGTCGGTTCGCAAATTTACGACTTAAGCCTGCGGGGGCAGCTCCGCCGACTCTCGCTCCAACTTAGCAGCACCACTTAAA
>JBAUTA010000106.1:0-4000 GCA_049581985.1 Kovacikia sp. | reverse complement strand
CCTTAAACCGGACAAAGGCCTTGTTGAGTTCTTGCTCTGTCAGGTCAAAGCCCAATTCTTTCAAGCGAGACCGGAAGGCATTGCGACCGGACAATTTGCCCAGGACAATCTGGTTATCCGTCAAGCCAATGGATTGGGCATCCATAATTTCGTAGGTAAGCCGATTTTTCAACACCCCATCCTGGTGAATGCCGGACTCGTGGGCAAACGCATTCGCCCCGACGATCGCCTTATTGGGCTGCACCAGCATTCCAGTCAGGGTCGAAACCAGGCGCGAAGTCTTATAAATCTGACGGGTATCAATATTGGTCAGCGGTTCCTCCGAATCTACGGGACGCCCCAGGAACGGATTAAAGTACTGGCGGCGGACATGCATTGCCATCACCAGTTCTTCCAGGGCGGCATTACCAGCCCGTTCTCCAATCCCGTTGATCGTACATTCCAATTGACGCGCCCCGTTTTTGACCGCTTCCAGGAAATTGGCAACGGCTAAACCCAGGTCATTGTGTCCATGCACGGAAATGATTGCCTGATCAATATTCGGCACATTTTCCTTAATGCCGCGAATCAGGGCACCAAACTCTGCAGGGGTTGTGTAGCCAACCGTGTCGGGAATGTTGACTGTAGTTGCACCGGCTGCGATCGCCCGCTCCAGAACCTCGTAAAGAAATTCGGGATCCGATCGCCCGGCATCTTCCGGTGAAAATTCCACATCATCCACCAGAGATTTGGCAAAAGCGACCATTTCTTCAGCGATCGCCCGCACCTCCTGACGAGTCTTCTTCAACTTATATTGCAGGTGAATATCCGATGTGGCAATGAAGGTATGGATCCGGGCATGGGCCGCAGGTTTCAGGGCATCTGCTGCGGCCTGAATATCCTGACGAGTAGTGCGGGCTAAGCCACAGATAATCGGGCCGTTCTCCAGCCCAACGGTTTCGGCAATCTTCTGTACCGCCTCAAAGTCACCGGGGCTGGAATACGGAAACCCTGCTTCAATCACGTCTACACCCAGTCGTGCCAGTTGGCGAGCGATCGTCAGTTTTTCATCAATATTCAGCGCTGCTCCCGGAGCCTGCTCACCATCTCGAAGCGTAGTATCAAAAATTCTGATCCGATCCTGACTGGGTTTATTCATGATTCATTTCCTGATGCCATGGAAGATTGACAACATCCTTAATTGTAGTAATTGTAGTGGCTGAAAGGGTAGAAGCGGACTCCTGCAATCAGATGAAATCGAATCAGGTGGCGGTCCTGATCGCCCTTGTCGCAGCTAACCTCGTCCCCATCTACGCGCTTTCAGGGAGTTTCAGTGAGAAACAAACATTTACCCATCGACGATCGCAGGATACCCGCTTCAGAGGTTTAACCCGATTCACGCTTAAATAGGTAAGGTTCTCTAACAATCAACAGACAGTGTGACTGACTCCAAAAAGACTGCTCGTTCCCTGATGGGAATTGCCGGAATTGTGGCGATCGCCACGCTGATCAGCAAACTTTTCGGCTTGTTTCGCCAGCAGGCGATCGCCGCTGCTTTTGGTGTAGGTCCTGCCTTTGGGGCTTATAACTTTGCCTATGTGATTCCCGGTTTTCTGCTCATCCTGTTGGGGGGAATCAACGGACCTTTTCATAGCGCAATTGTCAGCGTATTGGCAAAGCGGAAACGGGAAGAAGTGGCCCCGATCGTAGAAACGATCACAACGCTGGTAGTTGGGATTCTGCTGCTGGTCACCGTGGGCCTGATAATTTTCGCCGAACCTCTAACCCATCTGGTTGCCCCTGGTTTATTTATTTCACCCCAGCAGGCACAGGCACAGGGCATTGACTCAGCTACCTTCCAAACCTTGCAGCAAACTAAAACTATTGCTATCCAGCAGTTTCGGATTATGGCTCCGATGGCAGTGCTGGCAGGGTTGATCGGAATTGGGTTTGGCACATTAAATGCTGCCGATCAGTACTGGTTGCCGTCTATCAGCCCCCTATTTTCCAGTGTCACCATGCTGATCGGGTTGGGGGGCTTGGGATTCTATCTGGGCAATAAAGTTGAGTTACCTCAGTATGCAGCCTTGGGAGGAGCCGTTTTAGCCTGGTCAACTGTAGCGGGGGCGGTATTGCAATGGCTGGTGCAGCTTCCGGTACAGTGGCGATCGGGGTTGGGCAGTCTGCGTCCACGCTTCAACTTCCACCAACCAGAGGTGCAGGAAGTGATCAAAATCATGGGACCTGCCACCTTCTCCTCTGGCATGATGCAAATCAACGTCTGGACAGACCTCTTCTTTGCCTCCTTTATTCCCAATGCGGCTGCGGCTGTTTCCGCCATGGGCTATGCTGGCTTACTTGTGCAGACACCCTTAGGAATTCTGTCGAACGTCATCCTGGTGCCCCTGATGCCGATCTTTGCCAGGTTGGCTGCTCCCGAAAACTGGTCAGAGCTGAAAATTCGGATGCGCCAGGGACTTCTGATGACCGCCATCACGATGTTGCCCCTAAGTGCCCTGATGGTTGCTTTAGCGGTTCCAATTTCGCGGGTAGTTTATGAACGCTATGCGTTTAAGGTAGAAGATTCCTATTTGACAGCGTCTGTCTTGGTCGCTTATTCCGTTGGCATGTTTGTTTATCTGGGGCGGGATGTGCTGGTGCGGGTGTTTTATGGTCTGGGGGATGGGGCAACTCCGTTTCGCATTAGCATCATCAATATCTTTATCAACGCATTGCTAGATTTCCTATTTGTCAAACCCTTTGGTGCCCCTGGTCTGGTTCTAGCAACGGTCGGTGTCAATTTGATTTCAATGATAATGCTGCTGTGGATCTTGAACCGCAGACTGAATGGGTTACCCCTGCGCGACTGGGGCATACCAACGCTGGGTCTTATAATCGGTAGCCTGCTCGCTGGTCTTGCCTGTTGGGGCACTCTCTGGGGAACTCAGCACCTCCTGGGCACCGAAGGACTACTGATCCAACTGGGACAAATCCTGATCTCTGGTTGCGTTGGGTTTCTCCTCTTCGCCATCATCGCCGCCCAACTTCGCCTTCCAGAAGTTGATTTGCTGGTCAACCGTTTTCGGCAGCGATTTCTGAGGGGATAGGGGGGTAGGTCAGATGCCTACCCTCTACCGCCTTCTACACCGCCTTCTACAGTTTCCCCTGAAATTCCTCTAGCAAGTCCATCAAGCTCACCTGACACTGCATCGGAACCAGATCAGACAGGGGGACTTCGCGCTTGCCGCCGCCCAACTTAACAGGAATGTCTTGCAGTACTTTCAGTACCCCATCTTCTTTTAGCGATTTAGCCGTGAGCATAGGATACAGTTTCTCTGCTAAGACCGTATGCAAGTGGGCATCAGACAGATAAAGATGCCACTTTGCGACGTCGATATAAATGGCTTCACCAATGTCAGCCGCCAGGGATTCGATCGCTTCACTTGAACTAATATTTGCCATTTGAATCACCCTTTCTTATCTTTTTCCTATTTTTTTCCTATTTTTTAGCTGATTTTGTTGGTTTTTTCTCAGGTTTTGGTTGAAACCCGACGCCTGACTCTGGGACAGAGCCGGAAGTTGGGTTGGAATAGCGGGCGATCGCAAAAATGAAGATCCCATGGGTAGCCAGGAATCCTGCCCAAATCGCCGTAAACCAGGGAGTCCATATCGGTCCTCCGGGAATCCCCAGGTCTGAGGTGTCTCCTAAAACCCGGAAAAACCAGAGTCCAGAATTGATGACTGCAAAAATCGCCACATGCATGGCAAAGTTCATCCGGTCATCTAAACGGCGGTAATCGGGATCTTGACGATCGGGTTTGCGGGGCCAGCGGGGAGGCATAGTTGACTGATCTGTAAATGAATGGTGTTACTTCCTTCTACGTTATCGGATTGTGCCAGTCTCCGGACGGGGAACCTGGGATTTGTGCAGGCAGATCGGGATCCAAATTAGCCCAAAACCTAAAACTTTCTTGTTTTCCCCATCCTTTGTCCTTTTTTCCTCTCCGCTTCTAAAGAATTG
>JBAUTA010000105.1:0-2500 GCA_049581985.1 Kovacikia sp. | reverse complement strand
ACTATCTCTATCGAATCGATGACAACTACGTTCAGCCCTTCTACGCATGGGCAGCGCCACAACTTCGCGATGCTGCTATCAGCGGTTTGTACTGGACAATAATCGCAATTATCGATATCTCGCTTTGGCTCATCGACACATCCCAGCGCTATATGGCTGTGGATGCTCAGGCGATCGCCCTTATTACCTTTGCCCAAGCCCATGAACCCCTGCCCGAATTTCCGGCACTGGCTCCGGCTGCTGTCCCCTTGGCCCTGCCCTATGCCTTGCCACTGTCACCCGCTCATATTGCTGCTGAAGATCCTTGGGAGGTTGAGGCAGAGTACGAGTTTGTCGAGTTCTCGTCTTCCGTCGCGGCCCAGGCAATCGCCAGCCCTATGCTGCTGCTAGCCCCCGCTAGTACCGTGGTCTGTGGGCCTGTGTGGAATCCAGCGCCCAAGGATATTCATACTGAGGTCGAGCGGTTGACCAGGGCCGCAGCTGCCCCCGCTATTGCAGTCGATGAACTGACGACAGTGCTTGATGTCCCAGGGGCGACCGGACAGCGCAACTCCAGGGGGAAGGCTAAACCGAGCAAGGGGGCAGCAGCCAAGCCAATGGGGACGACCATCACAACCACTAAGACCAAGCGCAAATCCATAGTCAAGTAAACCTTCCGTCAGGGGTGGCCCTCCACCCCCACAATGGCATCATCATGAATTTTCAATCCTGGCAAAAGCTCTTTACTCATCTTCTCAAGCAAAAGCTTGAAATTACTCCAGAAGAAGTCCATTTCCCCTGGAATGCTTGCTATAGTCAGGGAAAGATGCCAGAAGAGGCGATTGCTTTTCTCGTTCAGACTCATAAGTTGTACCCTGAACTTGGCATCCTTCCGCTGGAGCAAAAGGCAGCGCAGACATGAGCTATGACATCAGTACCCTTCCGGTCAATGCTAGCAAGTGTAAGACCTGTCCTTTCGCACAATCTCATGAAAGTGCGATCGCCACGAAGTCTTATGATAGAGACCTTGGAAAGGGTTAGGAACTAAAGAAACCGCAGAGTGCGTCGAATCAGCATAGGGAGAGAGCCTCAATAGCCCAAAGTCGGGAAGACTAAAGAGAGGTAGTGCTAGCGACGCTTGAGAGGGGAAAAATCGTGAAGATTTGGCACAGTTCTTTCGAGGAAGAATCCACTGAAACAGATGAAATCGAAGACCAGTTGAGTTTATCCTGTTCCTTTGTCGTAGAATACTTTGCCGATATCTTGAGGGATCTGAAAGTTGATACGGCTGTGCAAAAATTCCTAAAGCCGTTGAAGCCGAGACTGATTGAAGAATTTCGTGAAGCTCTGGAAACGCTAATTTTTGAAGAGATTATTGAAATTGAGTTTGACCCTGAACAGCCAGACCTGAATTCGACTGACTTCGACCGTTGGGTGGGTTCTCTAGAATATGGGCCGAACACTTACTTAGCTGAAGTCTCAGAAGCCTATGGAATCTCGCCGCTGTATTTTCCCCCTAGATGTGGGTGGTATGTGAATCCTGGTAGAGTCGTCAACCTTGATGGAGAGATTTTTCGAGTGACGAGGAGTCTCTCTGAAATCACGGTCGAGCAATTATCGTAATCTGGAATGCCATTATCAGACTAATTAGCGTAAAATATCTAAGTATTGTTTCACTTATCGTCTGAATTCGGCATTTTCACGGAGTATAGAATGCCCAATAAGTCTAATAAGATTAGGATGCAATTATCTAGAGCAAGTCTTAAACCCACAAAGAAAGAACGCGCTTTGCAACGAGCCTGCCAAGTCACTGCTCGATTTTGGGCAGATATCCTAAGACTGAATCTTTTCAAGACCAACATGCAGAGCTTCGCCCAAGGGCTTGCCACTCAAACAAATCCGCTCGACCCAACCATTATCGACCATTTTCAACGTTCCCTTGAAACTTATATCTACGATGAGTTGAACTGGTTGGACCATTCGGGAGTGAATAGCGACGAAATGAATTTTGAGCGTTGGGTAGGATGTTTTTCCTATGGACCCAATACCTACCTAGCTGAGGTGGCTGAATCATTTTCCATTTCATCCCTTTACTTTCCGCCTCAAACCGGATGGTATGTCAATCCAGGTCGCGTCATCAGCTTAAGTGGCGAAATGAGCTTTGTGGGCATAGGTTAAATGGCGAAGCCTTCTTCATCTCAAGCGATCGCCCACCCACTGCTCGACAACTGCCCAAAAATCGCTAAACTCTACTGAGATGCGAGAGAAGCAGCAATATGGACACGAAACCCATGTTAATCCGACCTAGACAGCTCTCAGTGCTAGAGACATCCGAAACCCCTTCACGTCCAGATGCACCCGCCAAGCCAGTACGGATACGGACAACGGCGCTCTCTGAAGAAAGGCGAGAGCATCGCCCACAACGATCGCGCATGGAGTCACGGCCCGACCAGCTCCCGAACAAGCAGCAGCTTGCGGATACTGAAGAAATCGCCCAGCGGGTCAAAGATACGTCTCGTTC
>JBAUTA010000104.1:0-5128 GCA_049581985.1 Kovacikia sp. | reverse complement strand
GCAGGATTCAGATCGGCAGGATTCAGATCGGCAGCGATCGTGGTTTTCGTCCCTGGAAAGGGAAGCAGTTCCGCCCTCGGCTCAGCAATTGCAGGGGCTGTAGCTTCAAGGGGTGCGGCAGAAACCTGCCAGGTGTCAGCCAGATCCGAGTCCTCCACCAGATCAGCGGGAACAGCATCCTTGCCAAACAACTCGTAGAACTCATCCAGTTCATTCTGAGCGTCGTTGAAAATCTGATCTGCCTCGCTATTGGTTTCTACCAACGAAGTGCTGCTGAGCATCCGATCAATCTCAGCTTCTGTCTCTTCCAGAGACATCTCCGCCAATTCTTCGGGCAGTTCAGAACCAAACTGTTCCAACAATTTCAAAGCAGCATCGATCTGTTCGGTGTCCTCTTCTTCCAGGGAGGCAAACAGGGATGGGGTATCCAAATCTGGCACTTCCGGCTTTGGACTCTCCAGGGTTTTAAGGCTAGGATTCTCTGGAATTTCCGCAGACCGGAGCCAGGCATCAATCGCAGCGTCGATCGACGCTTCCGGTAGGGGCTCAACGGCTTTAGGGGATGGCCCAGAAACACTTTGGGAGGGCAGTTCAGCGCCCGGATAGGGAAGTTGAAAGGTGGACAAGCCCTGGTCGGGTGTCGCCTGAGAGCGCTCAGACGTCGCCTGAGGCCGCTCAGACAACGAGGAGGAGGGGAGTTGTCCGGCAGGAACTGGGGTTGCGTCCGCATCACCCTTTTGTTCAGAAGCTTGCAGGGCAGCGGATGTTTCCCGTCCAAGCTGTTGAGCTAGATGGTTGACCAACCCGGTGAACATGACTTCGCCCTGCTGCCCCAGATTGTGCATCCGCTCTAACCCCTGGGTTAGGGATTCCTGATACGCCTGCACATTTCGCTCCAGCGCTTCAAACACCAGCTTCAGCGTGGAATCAAGGTTAACCACCAGATGATCGGAAGGCGACTGTTGGGCCTGCCCCAGGGTTTGGTAGTAAAGCGCTGAGGGAGCCAGGGCCGCGTCAGAAACTGCCAGCAGAGAATTTTCTTCGGCAGCAGGCGATCGGCTGTCCGCATTCTTTAAAGTCTGGGCTACCTGCTGAGATAGGGTTTCTTGAAGCCGCCCGGTCAAGATATGCAAAAATTCCGCAATCATCTTTTGCTGGGTTGCCTGAGACTGGGCTGCCCCATAGCCCTGACGTTGGGCCTCCAACTGCTGGACTTCATGACGCAGATAGTCCCGCTGTTGGTGTAACCCTTCTAGTTCTGCCTGTAGGGGTTGCATCAGATTAGCCCGCAGGTAGCCCATTTCCTGAATCACCCGCTCTAGCATCTGCTGAGCAACGGTTTCCCGTTGCTCGACATTGGGTGGTTCAGCCGCATGGGAAGCCTGGGGCGACTGGTAGTAGATATCATGCGCCAGTAGATCGGGTCTGCCCCCCCTCTGCCCACCTTCTTGAATCGCCGATCGCCGTTGCTGGGCGACCAGATAGTTGCGAACACGCTCCAGCATCTGGCGTTGCTGGGTCACTTCACCCGACATCACCCAGGGCAACCGGGGCGTGGTCTTCTGGAGAACGCCATCAATGTCTGCGATCAATGCTTGAATTTGGTCCTTCTGAGAAGTCACTATGTAACCTCTGACTTGTACTTAGTAGAAGAGGGCAGATGTAATTACACCCTATCTCTTATAAATCAGGTTTCCCAGAGATAGACGCTTCTATCACTCCCTTAATGAAGCCTTGAATGATTAAAGTTAAGCGGATCTCTGAGAAGTTTAAAAAAAAACGGTCATATTCAACAGGGCGGAACGGAGTGAAGTTGCTTGGACTGTCGCCGTCATCCTGGATTCTTGGCTTCGCTACGCGCCTCCTAGAATGCCAAAGATGACTTTTCGACTGAGCCCTCACCAAACCGTCTCAACCGAGCGGTGAACCTCATTGCTGGGGGCACACACCCATGCTTCCTTGCATACAATTAATCAGGGCAACCTGCTTATTTCAAGAAAACTCAAACAGCTAATGATATCCCGTTTGCACAAAGTGTACGTCAGGAAAGCAGAAAAGTTACAAAATCTGGGGAAATCACCCCATTCTTAGCCGTTGAAATGGTTACCCGATCGCCCCCAATCAGCCCCCCCAATGGGCAGGCTGGGGAACTCTGGCATGAAATCAACCCTGATCCAAAGGGCAGCAGAATAGAGGAATCCTCATCATCCGCCGATTCCGTCCTTACCATCCCGCGATCAGCCCCTTGCCGCGGTTTGCATTTGGATGCAGTGCAGAAATGTGAGGTACACTGGGGCGCGAAGCGCCCCCACTCCCCCTTTAGTCCTAACCAAACTGGCGATAGCTGTAGAACCCTGAAAATTTTGAAAGATTAATTTGAAAGTCGGTTGCGAAAGAGAATAATGTCTCCTGCGTTGACCAGAGTTGAGCAAGCCTTTAGGCTATTATTACTGTTACCGCAATTTGCATACGCAGTATCAGCGGTTACTACTCTTTAATGTTGATCCTTTTTACCCCTGATCTTTCAGTCGCGATCAAAACGTAGAGGCGATTCTGCCTATGTTCATAGCTGGGAAGGTAAAATTTCGGGGGCAATCCCACGCCTTCTCAGAGTTTTGGCTGATAGAACCAGATTCATACATGTTCCAATTAGATGTATCCAATAGGTGTATTCAATCGATGTATAGCCCCAAAATTATTCGGCCAATCCTAACGCATTGAATTATCATTTAACCCTGAGCTGAGAATTTTCAACGCGGCAGCCCCCATGGAAGATCGGTATAATCCTCGAGATCCCAATCCTAATATATCGATTCGCTTGGCTCCATTCTTTCAGGGATTGCCAGAAGCGGTTGTAGAAAAAGCAACCGCCCATGTGGTGATGCGGAGCCATCCGGCAAACCAGGTGATTTTGCTGGAAAATGACTGGGGCAGCTCCGTCTACTTCATCCTGAATGGCTGGGTAAAAATTCGAACCTATAATCTAGACGGGAAGGAAGTCACCCTGAATATTCTAGGCAAGGGTGAGCTATTTGGAGAAATGGCTCCCTTAGATGAGGTTCCCCGTTCAACCGATGTGATTACCCTGGCTCCTACAGTCATTGGCAACATGCCAGCCCAGGATTTTGTAAATTTGCTGAATACGGAACCCCAATCTGGAATCCGGTTAGCCCAACTCATGGCACGACGGTTGCGACAGGTCAATCGACGGTTGCGGTTGCGGGAATCAGATAGCACTTCGCGGGTAGCGGATATTCTTCTCTTTCTAGCAGATGGGCAGGGCAAGAAAAGCCTGAAAGGAACGGAGATTCCCAACCTACCCCATCGGGAACTTAGCAGTTTAAGCGGGCTGGCGCGGGAAACCGTAACACGGGTGCTGAGCAAACTCGAAAAGAAGGGGTTAATTGAGCGCGATCGCGACATCCTCACGATCCCTGACACCCATGCCCTGGAACGGCTGATGATCTAACACCCAATTCAAGGGGGTAGTCCGATTTGGGAAAGCATGAAGAATCCATAGTCATTCTGAGTAGAAGGCAGGGCCGGGAAGCATCTCCCGATTGGTCAGGAATTGGGAGCTTTCTCGACACTGGCGCGTTGCACAGCATGACCGGATCAATGGTTCATTGGCGTTCTCTTAGGGGATAGAACGATGATCAAGCCAGATTGGAAAGCCGGATTTTCCGTAGGGCTGAGGTACTGGTTATTCTTCATGGTCTTTCTGTTTGCCCTGGGCTATGACTGGATTTTGAGCATATTTATCGGCATGGTAGGGGCGATCGCAACCAGTATCATTTCTGCCTGGTGGTATGCCAAGGAAGATTTTAATGCTCCCGAAAAACCAGAAGCCCCCGTCAAGGAAGAAAAGCCTCCTACCTCCGAAGCCCCCCGCCCCAAAGCCCGCTTCTATCGGTACGGTTTTTTGAGTAAAAAACGTCTATCTACAGGTAGCCGCAGGTTTGGGTGGCTGTTTCGGAAAAGGAATTAACCAAACACCACCGTTCGATTGCCATAAATCAACACCCGATTTTGCAGATGCAGCCGAACCGCTCTGGCCAGCACAACCCGCTCCAGATCTTTTCCCTTACGGATCAGGTCAGCAACGTTATCCCGATGGCTGACTCGGACCACATCCTGCTCAATAATGGGACCTTCATCCAGATCAGGGGTGACGTAGTGAGCCGTTGCCCCAATAATCTTAACGCCTCGTTCATAGGCACGTTGGTAAGGGTTTGCACCGGCAAAGGCAGGTAAAAAAGAGTGGTGGATATTAATCACCGTAGGAAAGTGAGCAATAAACGCTGGACTTAAGATTTGCATGTACTTTGCTAGGATCACCAGATCAATCCTGTGCTGCTGCAACAATTCGAGCTGTCTATCTTCCTGTTCAGGCTTATTGGTTGGAGTCATGGGCAGGTGATGATAAGCAATGCTAAATTGCTGGGCGATCGCCCCCAAATCCTCATGATTGCTAATAATTAATGGAATTTCAGCATTAAATTCCCCCGATCGCTGCCGCCAGATTAAATCAAATAAACAATGATCCTGACGGCTGACCCAAACCGCTATGCGGGGAACGGTATCAGAAAAATGAAGCTGCCAGCTTGCCTGAAGCGGTTGGGCAATCGCATTAAACGCTGGACTAATGATCTCGCGCGGCAAATGGAACCCCTCTAACTGCCACTCTATCCGGCTGAGAAACAACCCCGCCGCAAAGTCCGTGTGATGGTCAGCATGGATAATATTGCCCCCGTTGGCGAAGATAAAGTTGGCAAGCTTTGCCACCAATCCTTTCTGGTCAGGGCAGGAAACCAGGAGAGTCGCTGTCGGACTTGGCATTCATCCACTATCCTTTTTTAATCCTTTAGAGAACCCCATATTGTAGTCACAAGCATTGCCAGGTTAATAGGTGCCAATTGTCAGGTGTCAGGTATCAGGTGTCAGGAACCCTTAATCTGGTAACTGTTGTGCCCCCCTTCGCCCTCTCCCTATGCAATACTCCCTATTCAATCTAAGTTGTCGTTATGAATGGCAATCCGATCGCGCCCTTCCAACTTTGCCCGATAAAGCGCCTGGTCGGCGTTAGCAATTAACACTTCCAATGAGGTGTCAAAATTGGGAACAACAC